>NZ_BAABBE010000040.1:0-62765 GCF_039537795.1 Lentzea roselyniae | reverse complement strand
GCTGATCAGCCCGGCGCCGATGCCGGTCGCCGCCTTCACCACGATCATGTGCCGCACGTCCGGGTGCGAGGCCGTGTGCTCGCCCAGCGCCATCAGGTTGACCTCGTTGTCGACCAGCACCGGCACGTCGAACTCCGCCGCGATCGCCGCCGGCACGTCGAACCCGTCCCAGCCCGGCATGATCGGCGGGTTGTTCGGCCGGCCGGTGGAGTGCTCGACCGGCCCCGGCAGCCCGATGCCCACGCCGGCGATCTCCGCCGCGTCCACGGTCTCCAGCAGCTTTCGCCAGGTCATGACCAGCAGCGGCAGGATCACCGCTGGTCCGTCCGCCACGTCGAGGTCCACCTGTTCGACGGCGAGCAACCGGCATCCCAGGTCGGAGACGGCGACGGTGGCGTGGGTGGCGCCCACCTCGGCCGCCAGCACGAGCTGGGCGCCGGGGTTGAACCCGAACCGGCCGGCCGGACGTCCGCCGGTGGACTCCCCCGTGCCGCTGCCGGTGACCAGCCCGGCTGCCACGAGGAGGTCCAGCCTGGCACGCACCGTGGAACGGGCGAGACCGGTCGCGGCCACGATCTCCGCTCGGGTGCGCGGGTTGCCGTCCATCAGCATGCGCAGCACAGCGGCCGGCGATCCCGCCTCGACACCCAAGGTGCTCTCCATCGAACAATTGTCACATCGGCATCGAAAGGCAGCGCGTGGTCGTCCTGCGGCCGTGTCACCACCCCCGGGACGGTGACACGGCCGCGCCCGTCAGCCGCCCGAGCTGAACGCGGCGTCGAACGAGGCCGACGGCGGGTCGAAAGCGTTGCGGCGCACGAACTCCAGCGCCTCGGGCGCACCGACCAGCCGGTCCATCCCCGCGTCCTCCCACTCGACGCTGATCGGCCCCTGGTAGCCGATGGTGTTGAGCATCCGGAACGACTGCTCCCACGGCACGTCACCGCGTCCGGTGGAGACGAAGTCCCAGCCGCGCCGCGGGTCCGCCCACGCCAGGTGCGAGCCCATCCGGCCGTTGCGGCCGTTCCCGACCTGACGCCGGGCGTCCTTGCAGTCGACGTGGTAGATCCGGTCGCGGAAGTCCCACAGGAACCCGACCGGGTCGAGGTCCTGCCAGACGAAGTGCGACGGGTCCCAGTTGAGGCCGAACGCCGGCCGGTGCCCGATCGCCTCCAGGGCGCGGACGGTGGTCCAGTAGTCGTAGGCGATCTCGGACGGGTGGACCTCGTGCGCGAACCGGACGCCGACCTCGTCGAACACGTCCAGGATGGGGCTCCAGCGGTCCGCGAAGTCCTGGTAGCCCGCGTCGATCATCGAGTCGGGCACCGGCGGGAACATCGCGACGGTCTTCCAGATCGACGAGCCGGTGAACCCCACGACGGTGTCGACGCCGAGCCTGGCCGCGGCCCGCGCGGTTGCCTTCATCTCCTCCGCTGCGCGCTGCCGCACGCCCTCGGGATCCCCGTCACCCCAGTTCCTGGCGGACAGGATGCCCTGGTGCCGCTGGTCGATGGGGTCGTCGCAGACGGCCTGACCGGTGAGGTGGTTGGAGATCGCCCACACCTTCAGGTCGTGCTTGGCGAGGATCGCGAGCCGGTCCGCGACGTAGTCGTCGTCCTCCGCGGCCTGCCACGGGTCGAGGTGGTCACCCCAGCAGGCGATCTCCAGGCCGTCATAGCCCCAGCCCGCGGCCAGCCGGGCGACCTCCTCGAACGGCAGGTCGGCCCACTGGCCGGTGAACAACGTGATCGGACGCGCCATCTGAGTCCCCTTCTCAAACCTGCTGCCACGTGCGGGATGCCGCGCTCGCCTCGACGGCGGCGAGGACGCGCTGCACCTGAAGCCCGTCGGCGAACGACGGTGCGGGGTCGGTTCCCGCGGCCACGGCCCGCACGAAGTCGACCGCCTGGTGGGTGAACGCGTGCTCGTAGCCCAGGCCGTGCCCGGCAGGCCACCAGGCGGCCGTGTACGGATGCCCCGGCTCGGTGACCACGATCCGGCGGAACCCCGCGACGACGGAGTCCTCGGTGCCGTCGAAGAACTGCAGGACGTTCATGTCCTCGAAGTCGAACGCCACGCTGCCCGCCGAGCCGTTGACCTCGATGCGCAACGCGTTCTTGCGGCCGTTGGCGAACCGCGTGGCCTCGAACGAACCGAGCGCGCCGCCCGTGAAGCGGGCCAGGAACAACGCGGCGTCGTCCACGGTGACCGGCCCGGTCCGGTCGGACGCGGCGGTGCCGGACAGCCCGGAGTGAGAGGACGCCACCGGGCGCTCCGACACGAACGTCTCCAGCGTCCCGGACACCTCGCTGATGGTGTCGCCGAGGATGAACTGGGCGGCGTCCACGACGTGCGCGCCGATGTCGCCGAGCGCGCCGGAGCCGGCCTTTTCCTTGTCCAGCCGCCAGGACAGCGGCGCCGCCGGGTCCACGATCCAGTCCTGCAGGTACACGGCCCGCACGTGGTGAACCCGTCCCAGCCTGCCCTGCGCGACGAGCTCGCGGGCCAGGCTCAGGGCGGGCACCCGCCGGTAGCTGAACCCGACCATCGCGCGCACACCCCGCAGGGCGGCGCGTTCGGCGGCCTCCGCCATGGCGACCGCTTCGGCGACGCTGTTGGCCATCGGCTTCTCGCACAGCACGTGCTTGCCCGCGTCCAGGGCTGCGATCGCGATCTCGGCGTGCGTGTCACCCGGCGTGCAGATGTCCACCACGTGCACGTCGTCGCGGTCCAGCACGGACTTCCAGTCGGTCACGGACTCAGCCCAGCCCAGGCGCTCGGCGGCGGCCCTGGTCCGGTCGGGGTCCCGGCCGCACAGCACGGACATCACCGGCCGCGCCGGCAGGTCGAAGAAGTGCGGCGCGACCCGCCACGCCTGGGAGTGCGCGGCCCCCATGAAGGCGTGGCCGACCATTGCGATGCCCAGCGTCGTCACAGTGCTCCGTCCTCTCAGGACTCGAAGGCGGTCGGCAGGTAGCGGTCGACGTTGTCCTTGGTGACGACCGGGGCGTACAGCTCGACCTGACGGGGGACCTCCACCTCGACGAGGTCACCGAGGCTCTTGCCCTGCACCACGAGCCTGGCCAGCCGGATGCCGTCGGCGCCCTGGGTGGACGGGTAGATCACGGTCGCCTTGTGCGGACCGTTGTCCGCCTTGATCTCACGCATCACGTTGGCCGATCCCGCGCCACCGACCATGAAGAACTCGTTGCGGCCGGAGTTCTTGATGGCGGCCGTGACGCCGACGCCCTGGTCGTCGTCGTGGTTCCAGATGGCGTCGATGCGGCGCGCGGCCTGCAGCAGGTTCGCGGCTGCCTTCTCGCCGCTCTCCACGGTGAACTCGGCCGCCACGCGGTTGCTCACCTTCAGCCCGCAGCTCGCGAGCGCCTCCGCGAACCCCCTGCTGCGGTCCTGGGTCAGCGGAAGCGAGTCGATACCGGCGATCTCCGCGACCACGGCGTCCGTCTTGCCCTTCAGCCGCTCGCAGACGTAGTTGCCGGCGGACACGCCCATGCCGTGGTTGTCCCCCAGAACCGTGGACCGCGCCGCGAACGGGCTGTCGAACTCGCGGTCCACGTTGATCACGGTGATGCCGGCCTTCATGGCCTTGAGCGCGACCGGGGTGAGCGCCGCGCCGTCGAACGGCAGCAGCACGATCGCGTCCACCTTGTCGTTGATGAACGTCTCGACCTGGCTGATCTGGAGATTGACGTCGTTGGTGCCCTCGACGACGCGCAGCTCCACATCGGAGTACTTGCCGGCCTCCGCCTTGGCCGCGTTGGTGATCGCGGCCATCCAGCCGTGGTCGGCGGCCGGTGCGGAGAAGCCGATGACGACCTTCTTCCCCGGTTCGTCGTTGGCGACCTTCACCCCGCCCTGGTTGCCGCCGCCCTGGTTCTGCGGCGTGTTGCCCGTGCACGCGGTGAGCGCGGCACCGAGTGTCAGTGCGGCGACGAGAAGAGCGGTTCTCTTGTGTGCCATGGTTTTGGCTCCTCGGGTGGCGGCGGTCGTGGTCGCGGCGTCAAGCGCCGCTGCGTCTGGCCAGCCGCTGCTGGAGGAGGACGGCGACCACGATGATCGCGCCCTTCGCGACGGCCTGGGCGGAGATGGAGAGGTTGTTGAGCGTGAACACGTTCGACAACGTGGTGAAGATCAGGACGCCGAAGACGGTGCCCGCGATCGTGCCGCGTCCGCCGGACAGCAGCGTGCCGCCGATCACGACCGCGGCGATCGCGTCGAGCTCGTACAGTCCGCCGTGCGTCGCGCTGCCCGTCGTGGTGCGGGCCACGAGCATGACGGCGGCCAGTCCGCAGCACAGGCCGAGCAACGTGTAGAGCATGACGGTGTGCCGCCGCACGTCGATGCCTGCCAGGCGCGCCGCCTCCGGGTTGCCGCCGACGGCGAACGTCCGGCGCCCGAACGTGGTCCGGTTGAGCAGCACCCACCCGGCCACCGCAACGGCCGCGAAGATCACCACCAGCACCGGTACCCCCAGCACCGACGCGTCGAAGAACGCGGCGAAGCCCGGCACGTTCACGATCTGCGTCTTGCGGTTGGAGATGATCTCGGCGAGACCGCGGGCGGCGGCCAGGCTCGCCAGGGTCGCGATGAACGCCACGACCCTGCCGTAGGCGATGAGCGCGCCGTTGACCAGCCCGCACGCCCCGCCCACCAGCAGCGCGGTGAACACGATGACGATCCAGTGCGTGTCGTTGGCGATCCCTTGGGTGGCAAGGGTTGTCGCCCACACCGAGGACAGCGCGACGATCGCGCCCACCGACAGGTCGATCCCGCCGCCGGTGATCACGAACGTCATGCCGACGCTCACGACGCCGATCACCGCCGCGAGCCGCAGGATGGTGAGCAGGTTGTCGACGTCGGCGAACCGGTCGCCCGCGGTGACGACACCGCCCAGGCACAGCAGGACCAGTGCGACCACCAGACCGGTGTTGCGACCGGCCGGGGACGCGAGCAGGCCCGAGATGCCGCGGCCGTTGTCCTTGCCGACCGGAGCTCTTTGTTGTTCGTGCGCGGCCACGGCGGCGGTGTCCTCACTCATGCGGCGTGTCCTTCCATCACCAGGTCGAGGACCCGGGACTCGTCGATCTCGTCGGCCGGACCGTCGTGGACCACCCGGCCCTCGCGCAGCACCAGGACCCGGTCGGCCAGGCCCAGGACCTCCTCGATGTCGCTGGACACGACCACCACGGCCACGCCGGAGTCCGCCAGTTCGCGGATGAGCTCGTAGATCTCGCTGCGCGCACCCACGTCCACGCCGCGGGTGGGTTCGTCCAGCAGCAACACCCGGCACTCCCGCAGCAGCCACCGCGCGAGCACGACCTTCTGCTGGTTACCTCCGGACAGGCCGCGCACCACGCGGTCGACGCCGGCCGGCCGGACGTCCAGCGCCTCGGTGAGCCGGCCAGAGCGGGCGCGTTCGGCGCGGTCGTCCAGGAAGCCGAACCTGGCGAACGACGACAGCGACGAGACGGTGATGTTGCGGTACACGGCCTGGTCCAGCAGCAACCCCTGGCTCTTGCGCTCCTCCGGGCACAACCCCATCCCCGCGCGCACGGCCGCGCCGACGCTCCCCCGCCGCAGCGCCCGGCCATTGACCTCGACAGTTCCGTCAGCCGCTTTGCGCGCGCCGTAGACGGTCTCCAGAATCTCCGAACGGCCCGACCCGACGAGACCCGCGAGCCCCACCACCTCACCGGAGCGGACCGTGAAATCCACGTCGCGGAAGCGGTCGCCGTCACCCAGACCGCGCACCACCAGCACCTCCGGCGCGTCCGGGGCGACCGGTTTCCGGTCAGGGAACACGTTGTCCAGAACGCGCCCGGTCATCAACGCGATCAGTTCCGAGGTCTTCACCTCGCGCGCGGACAGACCCGTCGCGACGGTGCGACCGTCCTTGAGCACGGTCACCCGGTCGCCGATCTCCCTGATCTCCGCCAGGCGGTGCGAGATGTAGACCACGGCCACGCCCCGGGCGGTGAGCTCCCTGATGACACCGAACAGGACCCGCACCTCGTCCGGGTCCAGCACGGCCGACGGCTCGTCCATGATCAGCAGCTGCCCGTCCAGCGACAGCGCCCGCGCCATGCTGACGACCTGTTGGTGGGCAACGGACAACTGGCCGACGTCACGATCGGGCGAGATCTCCGGGTGCCCCAGCAGGTCGAGCAACGCACGGGTCCTGCGACGCGCCTCCGCCCGCTGACTGAAGCCCATTGTGGACAGTTCGTGGCCGAGAAACACGTTGTCGGCCACCGACAAACCCGCCACGAGGTCCAGCTCCTGGTAGATGGCGGCCACACCGCTGCGCATCGCGGCGGTCGGGTTGCCGAACGACACGAGCTCGCCGCGCCAGTAGATCTCGCCCTCGTCGGGGCGGTGCGCGCCGGACAGCACCTTGATCAGCGTCGACTTGCCCGCGCCGTTCTGCCCGAGCAGGCAGTGCACCTCACCCGCGCGAACCTCGAAGTCCACGCCCTGCAGGGCAGTCACGCCGGGAAAGCGCTTCACCAGCCCGCGGACCGACAGCAGTGCCGCAGCCGGGGCCGTCATCCGGTCACTCCCGTCCACGGCCGAACAGGTGCGCGATCACGCGCGGGTAAGCTCACCATTGAGTCCTCCGGCCCCGACGACCGTTGTGCCAGCAGGGAATTCGGCCTTGTGGACAATCAAACTAATGAGCCGTTTTTCGCCCGGTCAAGGTTGTTGAGGTGGCACATATCGGCCAACTTTTCCCTTGACCAGCGGGCGAGCCGTGCCGCAGCGTCAGCAGGCGAGGCGCGACCGGAGCGACGCGATCAGTTCTGCTCTGCTCGTCACCGCGAGCTTCTGGCGGATCCGCGCGACGTGCTGTTCCACGGTCTTCGGCGAGATGTACAGCCGTGCCCCGATCTCCTTCTGCGTCAGGCCGTCCAGCAGCAGCTCCCCGACCGAGCGCTCACGCTTGGACAGTCCGTCGGCGGACTCCTCGGTGGCGAACCGCGCCCGCAACGCCCGCCCGGTGCTCAGCAACTCCCGCGCCTCGGCGGGATCGCTGAGCTTCGCCGCAGCGGCACCGCACAGCGCCATGGCCTCCCAGGCGTCGTCCAGTCCTGCCGCCACTGCCGCCACCTCGCGTCCGTCGACAGCGCCGCGCACGACGGACGCCCACGCGTGTGCGGCCGCACCCCGTTCCGTTCCCTGCAACGCCGCCGCGGCCTGCGTGGCCGCCTCGACGTTCCCGGCACCGACAGCGCGGTGCAGCTTCCACCAGTGGTTGGTCTGCAGCGCCCACTGCGGCACGCCGGCCTTCGCGATGGCGCAGGTCATCGCCTCGACGACGGTCTCGCCTTCGAACCGCGACACCGCGGCCGCGCCGACGGACAGCTCGCCCCACGCGTCGAGCAGCAGCATCTCCACGTCCGCGCCGGCGACGACCGGTGCGACGCGCCGCCATGTGGCGCGCAACGCGTCGGCGTCACCAGCTCGCCGCGCAAGGCCGATCGTCACGGCGGCGGCGAGCACGGCGTCCCGGCGCAGCACCGGTGCGTCACCGGCGGAGGCGATCCCGGTGCGTGCCTCAGCGAGCCGTCCTGCCCGCAGGTGCAGCCAGGCGGCGAGCAGGCGCCGCCGCGCGGTCGGTGGACGGTCTTCATGGGCGGCGAGGAACTCCTGGGCGGTCCGGTCGTCCCCACCGGCGATCAGCACGGTCACCGCCAGGTCGTCCCACTGCTCCGCGGCCAGGCCGTCGGCCGGCACGGTCGCGACCGCCAGTCCGGCCAGCCTGCGTGCCGCGTGGTCGAACCCGCCGCGCACCGCTTCGATCGCGGCGTCGACGCCGTCGAGGAACACGGTCAGCCCTCGCGGTGCCGCTCCCGACACCTGCTCACGTGCCCCGGCCAGGTCCCGGTCGGCGGCTTCGACGTCACCGCCCAGGCACGCGGCCAGCGCCGCCCGCCCCTGCGCGGCGACGGCGGGTGCACCGGTCAGCGCGGTCGCGATCACCCGCCACCTCGCGGCCGCGTCGAGCAGCGAACCGTCGGCTGCCGCGGCCGCCGCGGCGACACCGGCGGCGAGACAGTTCTCGTCCGCTCCCGCGGCGAGAATGCGGTCCGCGGCCTCGATCGCGGCGGCCGTGTTCCCGGCTCTCCACGCCTGTTCCACATCTGGCGCCTTCATCACTTCTCTCCCCCTCCGAACCACACCCGTGCCGCCGGCTGGAACGAGACGATCACCGCGAGCACGGCGATCCCGCTCGCCACCACCAAACCGACGAGGTAAGCCGATCTCAGTCCCCCGACCGCGATCATCGCGTGCACCACCGCGCCACCGGCCAGCAGCGCCAGCAGCACTCGCGCCCACCGCTTCCCCCGGTTCAGCGCGATCACACAACCCAGTTCCAGCAACGCCAGCAGCGGTCCGGTACCGAGCAGCAGCCCGAGCACGGCGACGGCCACCCGTTCCCGCGTGGCCGCGGCTTCGGCCGGAAAACCTTGCGCCACTTCGGCGACGAGGTCTGCGAGAGGGTGCTGCCCGTCCATCAGCGCCAGCGCGGAACTGGCCAGTTGCACCACCGCGGCGATGGTCCACAACCACACTGCTGTCCTGACCACCTGCGGCTTGACCCGCTCGACGGCCTGAAAGCGTTGCAGCCGGGGTCTGGGAGGTACGGCGGGTCTCGTCACGGGGCACCGGCTTTCGTCGTGCCGCTCGTGGTGGTGGTCGTCGAGCTCGGCGGCGGCGGAGTGGACTTCGTCGTGGTGACCGTCGTCGAAGGACGCGTGGTCGTGGTGGTGGCCTTGGGCTTTGGCGGCTGGGTCGTGTTCGTCCGCGGCGGAGGGGCCGGAGCCGTCGGCTGGTTGGGCACGTACTGGACAACCGGGGGCTCATCAGACCTCTGCGTGGTCGAAGGCGCGGTCGTGGTGGTGCCCGTCTTCGACTCGGCGCCTGCCTTGTTGGTCAGCACGTTGTTCGCGAGCAGTCCACCGGCGACGGCCACCGCGAGCGCACCGGCTGCCACGAACGGGATCAGCTTCATCCGCTTGGGCCGCAACGGCTTCGGCGCTTCCGGAAGCGGCGGGCGGGTCCACGTCGCCGTGGCGACGACGGCGGGCTTCGGTTCCACGCCACGTGCCTCCAGCGCGGCACCGATGGCGGCCATGCCGTTCGGCGCCGGCGACACAGCCCGTCCGAGCTGCGCGGAAACCTCCTGCGTCACCAAGGGAATCCGTGACGAACCGCCGACCAGGAGCACAGCGGCGAGCTCATGCGGTGATGTTCCGGACGCGCGCAGTGTGCGGTCCAACGCCGCCACGGTCTCCTCGACCGCGGGCCGGATCATCGACTCGAACTCGGGTCGTCCCAGCCGCACCTCCCGCGTCGCGATCCCCGGCAGCGCAACGGGAATCAGCACCTCGGTGTCGGCGGACAGCTTCTCCTTGGCAACGGTGCACGCGCGCCGCAGCTCGGCCACCGCCGCCAGCACCCCCGGACCCATCGGGTCCAGCTCGTCCCAACCAGGCCGCAGCGCCTCGACGACGTGCTGGAACACGACCTCGTCGAAGTCGAGTCCGCCGAGGTCGAGCTCCTCAGGCGGTCCAGCCGGCACGAACCGGTCGGCGGCGAGCTTGCGCACCACGGCGGCGCCGAAAGTCTTGCCACCGAGGTCGTAGACGGCGACGGCCGCACCTTCCTCCAGGCGGGCGACCGCGTCGTGCGCGCGGACAGCGGCCTGCGGTTCCGGCACCAGCACCACGTCGGCCAGGCCGCCCGCGGACAGGGCGGCCCGCAACGACTCCAGCCTGTAACGGCCCCACCCCGCAGGGTGCGTCAGGGCCACCCGCGCGGGCCGCCCGCCGGGCAGGGAATCGAGCAACCGCACCAAGAACCGGGCGGTGACGGTCTCCGCGGTCAACGCGGCGTCACCGATCCGCAACGGAGTGGGATCGCCGATGCGGTTCTTGAACTGCCGCGCGATGCGACCGGGGTCGGTCAGCGCACGGCGTTCGGCGTCGGATCCCACGAGGAACGTCCCGTCCGGACTCTGGAAAACCACAGACGGCACAAGCACTTCAAGCCTCGCGGCCTGATCTGGTCTACAGGTCGACACGGTGGTGAAGGTCGATCCCAGATCCAGCCCAACCTGGTACGACATCGGACTCTCCTATGGCACTTCGCAGCGGACGTACCTACACGTGTGTCTCAGTTGGTCCGGTTCACCTCAGTTGACGAAACAGGGGGCAATCCCTCAACGGCCCCTCCTCCCCTCCCTCGATCCCTGTGTTCGTGGCAGCGACGAACAGGGTTCGATCCCGATGGCAGAGGCCTCGCCGGAACCTAGCTTCGTTGTTGTCAGCCGGTCGGAACCGCCGCCGGCGACCAACACCAAGGAGCAGGACATGAGCAACCCCATCGACCTCAACGCCTTCCTCGCCGACCTGACGGCCGACCTGGACCTCGACACCACCAACGCCGCCGAGCAGCAGCTGCAGACGGCTCAGGTCAACCCGCAGGCCGCCGAGCAGGCGGCGGAGCAGGCCCAGGAGACCACCACGGTCACGAACACCGAGGGTGGCGGCGGAGGCGACGGCGGGACGGCCGTCGGTGGCGACAGCGGCAGCGCCGACGGGGGCAACGGCCTCGGGGTGGGCGGCGCCGGTGGCGACATCGACCAGGACGGTCTGGTCAACGTCAACTTCGGCTCCACGTCGGGCGGGAACGGCATCGGCTTCGGCGGCAACGGCGGCGTGACCGGTGACGGTGGCGACGCGGACGCGTCCGGCGGCAACGGCGGCGCGGCGCAGTCCAACGTCGACGTGGACGCCGACCAGGACCTGAACCAGGACGTCGACCAGGTCTCGGACCAGGACGCCGACCTGACCGCCGTGTCCGACCAGGCGAACGACTTCGACATCGACGTCGAGAACGAGATCGACAACATCGTCGAGGAACTGGAACTGCCCGCCTTCTGATTCCGGGCCGGCCCCGTCCGCGAGGGGTGGGCGGGGCCGGTTCGTCCCACACAGTTAGGAGCCGGACATGCTGTCCTCTCTGATCGACTTCCTGATGAACCTGTTGAAGGACGACGCGGCGAAGAAGGCGTTCGACGAGAACCCCGACGCCGAGCTGGGCAGGGCGGGTCTGAGCGGTGTCACCGGACAGGACGTCCGGGACGCGCGGCTGATCATGGCCGATTCCGGCGGGGTGCGCGCCCGCGGTGCGGAGAGATCGTCCTCGCACGACGACGACCCGGTGCGGGAGATCCACCACACCACGCGCGAGTACGTGGTGGAGAAGCCGGTGACCAACGTCGAGCAGAACATCAGCATCGACGACCGGGACGTCACGATCATCGACGACTCGTTCAACTCCGACGACGACACCGAGGTCAACTCCGTCGCCGTGCAGGACAACGACACCAGCGTCGTGCAGGTGAAGGACTCCTTCAACGAGCCGGAGGAGAAGGCCGAGCCGGTTCTGAAGGAGGACGACGTGCCTCTTGAGCCGGAGGCACTCGAGGACGACCCCGAGATCGTGCTGGACGACCCCGTCGTGCTGCCGGAACCAGAGCCGGAGCCGCTTCCGGTGGACGTGGAGCCCGTTCCCGAACCCGACCCGGTGATTGCGTGACCTCACGATGACAACCACACCGATCGAGGCCGTCGACCGCGCGCTCGCCGCCATCGCGCGCTACGAAAGGCCGGACCTCGAAGCGCGGCTGCGCCAGGCGAGGGCACGACTTCAGGACGACCGCGTGCGGCTGCTGGTCGTCGGTGAGTTCAAGCAGGGCAAGAGCATGCTGGTCAACGGCCTGCTCGGGGCGCCGGCGTGCCCGGTGTTCGACGACGTCGCGACGTCGGTCCCGACCGTCGTCCGCTACGCCGAACAGCCCGTCGTCACCCTCGTGCGCGGTGACTCGCGCATCGAGGTGCCGGTGGACCAGCTGGCGGCGTACGCGTCGGAGTCGGGCAACCCGGACAACAAGGAACGGCTGGACCACGTCGAGGTGGGTCTTCCGCGCCCGATCCTCGGTGAGGGGCTGGAGCTCGTCGACACTCCCGGTGTCGGCGGGCTCGGCTCCGTCCACGGCGCGGCGACCATGTCCGCGCTGCCGACCGCCGACGCGGTGCTGCTGGTGTCCGACGCGTCCCAGGAGTACACGGCACCGGAACTCGAGTTCCTCCGCCACGCCGTGGCGGTGTGCCCGAACGTGGCGTGCGTCGTGACGAAGACCGACCTCTACCCGGACTGGCGTTTCGTCGCCGAGCAGAACCAGGCTCACCTCGACGCCGCCAAGATGGATCTGGGAGGCCTCTCGCCCTCCTTCTTCACGGTGTCGTCGACGCTGCGCTGGCACGCCCTGCAAACGGGTGACCAGGACGTGAACCGCGAGTCCGGGTACCCGCCCCTGGTCACCTACCTCCGCAGGAAGGTGCTGGGCGAGGCCGAGTCGCTGGCCCGCCGCTCCACCGCGCACGACGTGCACGCCGTCATCGACCAGATCATCTCGTCGCTGCGCGCAGAGGAGTCGGCCCAGTCCGACCCCGCCTCCGCCCAGGCGTTGATCGACAAGCTCTCCGTGGCGGAGCAACGCGCCGCCGGGCTGAAGGAACGCTCCGCCCGTTGGCAGCAGACGCTGTCCGACGGCGTGGCGGACCTGAACGCCGACGTCGACTACGACCTGCGCGACCGCATGCGCGAGATCGTCCGCGAGGCCGAGGAGTCCATCATGGACGGTGATCCGACGAAGATCTGGGACCAGCTGACGAAATGGGTCCAGGACGCCGCCGCGTCGGCCGTCTCCGCGAACTCCGTGTGGGCCACCCAGCGAGCCCGCTGGCTGGCTCGCCGTGTGGCCGAGCACTTCGACTCGGAACGCGAGCAGACCCTGCCGTCGCTGCAGACCTCGTCCGGCGATCCGCTGCGCTCGGTGCGCGCGCTGGAGGTCCGTTCCGACGAGAAGTTCGGTGTAGGCGGTCGTTTCCTGAGCGGTCTGCGCGGCGGCTACTCGGGCCTGCTCATGTTCGGGCTGCTCGGTTCCGCGATCGGACTATCGCTGATCAACCCGATCTCGATCGGCGCCGCGGTGCTGCTGGGCGGCAAAACCATCGGCGACGAACGGAAACGCATCGTCCAGCGCCGCCAGAACGACGCGAAGGCCGCGCTGCGCCGCTACATCGACGACGTGACCTTCCACGCGGGCAAGGAGTCCCGCGACGTGCTCCGCGCGATGCAACGCGATCTGCGCGACCACTTCACCGCACTGGCCGAACAGCTCAAGCGCTCGCTGCAGGAGTCGATCCAGTCTGCCCAGAAGTCGGTGAAGGCTTCGTCCGAGGACCGGAACGCGCGGTTGAAGGAGATCGCCGCGGAACTGGCGGCGCTGGAGAAGATCCGTGCGGAGGTGACGCCGTGATCATCGACGAGGTCCGCCGGGTGTTGTCCCTCGCGGTCGACGCGTACCGGGACCAGCCGCGCGCGGCCCAGTTCCTGCGCGCCCAGCTCGACCGCCTGGAATCGCCGCTGCGCGTCGCGATCGCCGGCCGGGTCAAGGCGGGGAAGTCCACCCTGCTGAACGCCCTGGTCGGTGACTCGCTCGCCCCCACCGACGCCGGCGAGTGCACGCGGGTCGTCACCTGGTACCAGGACGGACGCTCGCCACGCGTCGTGATGCACCCCTTGTCCGGGAACCCGGTGTCGCTGCCGGTGGTGCGCCGCGACGGAGCGCTGTCCGTGGACCTCGGCGGCGCCGCCGTCTCGCGGCTGGTCGTGGACTGGCCGGCGCAGAGCCTGCGGCACACGACGTTGATCGACACTCCGGGCATCGCCTCCCTGTCGGCCGAGAACTCGGCGCGGGCGGTGCGGTTCCTGACCCCGGACGACGAGACGCCGACCGAGGCCGATGCCGTCATCTACCTGATGAAGCACCTGCATTCGGCAGATGCGTCCTTCTTGGAGTCGTTCCGGGACCAGGGCGTCGCCCGCGCGGCCGCGATCAACACCGTCGCGGTGATCTCCCGCGCCGACGAGATCGCCGGCGGACGGGTCGACGCGATGATCTCCGCCCGATCCATCGCGGCGCGCTACCGCTCCGCACCGGAGTTGCACGGCCTGGCGCAGAACGTGGTCGCCGTGGCCGGTCTCGTCGCCATGGCGGGACGGACGCTGACGCAGGCCGAGTTCGTGGCCCTGTCGACACTGGCCGCCGAGCCCAGGGAGACGATCGAGTCGTCGTTGCTCTCGGCGGACCGGTTCACCTCCGGTTCCGCGGAGCGGGCAGCGCTGCTGCGCCGATTCGGGGTGTTCGGCATCCGGTTGTCGGTGACGCTGATCCGTCAGGGCGTACGGTCGCAGGCGGCTCTGGCCGACGAACTGGTGGCGCGCAGCGGACTGCGGGAGCTGCAGCGGGTGCTGCACACGCAGTTCAGCGAGCGGCGTGAGCTGCTCAAGGCGCGGTCCGCGTTGCTCGCGCTCGACCGGGTCGTGCGCGGCTCCGGCGGCGGACGGCTGGCCGGCGAGGTGGAGCGGATCTTCGCCGGGACCCACGAGTTCGCGGAACTGCGCCTGCTCTCGGCGTTGCGGTCCGGCGCCGTGTCCCTGCCGCGCCCGATGGTGGCGGAGGCGGAGCGCCTGCTCGGCGACTCGGGGATCGCCCCGGCGGTGCGGCTCGGCCTGGCCCCGGACGCCGTGGCCGCCGAGGTGCGGCAAACCGCGTTCGCGGCACTGCGCCGCTGGCAGGCGCACGCGGAGAACCCGATGCTGGGCCGCAAGTCCGCCGACGCCTGCCGCGTGCTGGTGCGGACGTGCGAAGGCCTGCTGACCCGCGGGCGGTGAAGCTTCTCCCCACACCCTGAGCTCACTCATCGCGTTGTTCACGCCGGGCGTCGCCGTGCTGGTCGGCCACGTCCTGCTGGTGGACAACCGTGGCTGAACCGGGATCGGCCCCATCGCGGTGGCGATCGTGCTGCGGGTGTCCGTGTCGATCGTGTCGGCGCCCGGCACCGCGCCCGCGCCGCTGCGAAGGCCAGCGCTTTCCGCACGAACGGTCAGGTCGAGCAGAATGAGCCCGCAGGTGGTGCACCAGCCGGTGGGGTCAGGGCAGCTCCTTCGAGCCACTCCTCCGCTTTCTTGCGCGCCTCCCCCGGCATCTCGGCGAGCTTCTCCCGCAGTCCCCGCCCGAGCAGCCCGGGATCGGCGACAGCGTTGCCCAGGAAGTCGATCGTCCTGGACACGACCTCCTCGTCCGTCCCGCCGGCATCGCGCCACGCCGCGTCCACGGCGCGCCGCAGATACGGGCGGCACGCCTCCAGCACGTCGGGATCGTCGGGCTCGGCGAGGACGATCTCGGTGAGCACGTCGTACACCGCGGCCTTCGCCGGAGCCTCCCCGCCGTCGAGCACGTCCAGAAGGGACGGCAACGCCTGCGCCGCTCCCCGGTACAGCACCTGGTTGTGCGCCACCGCGTTCTCGACGGTGCTCGCCGCCCGGCGGATCTCCCCGGTGTCCTGCGACGTGCGCAGGACAGCCAGGGCGGGCCCGATCCGGTCGGCGTAGGCAGGCGCCGACAACCACTCGCCGTTCCAGCTCACTCTTCGAACTCCGTCTTCCTCGGGAACTGGCCGCGTTCGTACTTCGTCCGGGGTTCGTCACGAGCGTCTGCAGTCGCGACAGCCGCTGGGTGTCCGGGTCGTAGGAGTATGCCCGGCGCAACGGCGCGAGCGGGTTGGCGTACTCGCGGGACGCGATCTTGCCGTCGTCCGCGTAACCGGTGCCCGAGATGTAGGTGTGCCCGAACTTCTTGCCGGTGAGCGGGTCGGTGATCTCACCGCTCAGCGTCGTGGCGTCACCGAGTGCGTTGTAACCGGTGATGATCGTCTCCACCGGTGCGCCGACACACCGTCCTGATAGGACAGTGAGACCTCGTTGTCCGCGGCGTCGTAGGCGTAGCCGACCCGGTAGGTCGTGTGCTTGAGCAGACCGCCGAGCGCACCCGGGAACGTCCACGCCCGGCCGGTCACGCGGCCACGCTGGTCGTAGCCGGTGTTGGCCTGCGTTCAGCGGCGTCCGTCGGTCCTAACGGAGATCTCACATTGCGTCAATACCCAATTCAGAACGCGGGCCGGAAATTCCTCCTCACATTTACTTTGTATCCAGGTGTGTACCGCTTGACCGCACTGGTGAATTTGTTCTCACGTGAAGAACGCTCGTAATGGGGATCTTGCCCTGCCGAGTCCAGCCCCACGATCATCGGCCAAGTACCCGCAGCGACCTCGCTCGAGATCAACAATGTCCTGGGCGACCAGCCTCAGGCACTCACGCGAGGCGCTCCGACCGACCGCCGCGCCAGCAGGGCGTCCAGCGACCACCGGCCAGGCCCCACCACGAGCAGGAACAGCAAGCCCAGCAGCATCGCCCAGTCCGTGCGCGACTCGTGTGCCATGTCCCACAAGCCATCCGCCTTCGGCTTGTCGGCCGAGCCACCCCACAGAATCGGCACCTTCGTCAACGCCAGCGCCAGCACCATGTTGACCAGCATCGGCAGCGCCGCCAGCCGAGTGAGCAGGCCCGCCAGCAACAAAACCCCGCAGACCGTCTCGGCCACAGCCGACAGCACGCCGAAGAACTCCGGCGAGGGGATCCCGATCGTCGCGAACCGCCCGGCGGCCTGCTCGTCGGGATACAGGAACTTCCCGATGCCCTCCGACAGAAACACCGCTCCGACCGCCAGCCGCACCAGGATCAGCGCGCGAGGCCCGTCAGCCTTCAACAACCCAGCAGTCTGGTTCACCGGAAGTCACCCCTCGAACCGCGGCCGATCGCTTCGCGTCGACGCCGGCCGACGGTATCGCCTCCTGACGCCGGATCGCGATAGCGGCAGCGAGAAGTCACCCCGGGCGGCCCATCACACCCGAGCCTCGCGAAACGTGAGACAGTTGACGTCTGCGCCGCCTCGGGTTCACGCCCGGAGGTGCGCTTTCATCCGCAGCGGACGTTGCCTCATCCAGGCACGTTTCACCGCTCCCGGAAAGTTCTCACCACTCCACGCCCAGGATCGGGCACAGAACAACCCCACGAGGGAGATCTCCCATCACCGCTTTCGCGCTCACGCCGGCCCTGACCGCTCCTCGCACCCTCACCGACATCTACGGCCCCGACATCGCCGTCTGCGCGCGCCCCGCCCAGGAACCGGCGGTGCCGTCGAGCAGGCACCGGAACACCCGCGACGTCCTGTCCGCCCGCCCCCTCGCCGTCGCCGCCGACACCGCCGTCATCACCAGTGCGGGCGGCACCGAGCCGAACCTGATCGCCACCCTCCTCGACGGCGGCCTGCCCGTCGGCACCGACCTGCGCGAGTTCCGCACCGAAGCCGAGTTCGCCACCCGCGTCGACGAAGCCCTCAGCGACGGCCTGCGCCTGTCCATGGAATATCCCCAGCCCACCAGCCTGTACCCCGACGAACGCTCCGTGAAGAGCGCCGAACTCGTCGGCTACCTCAACAACAAAGCCAGCATCAGCACCTTCGTCGACCCCCGCTTCCAAGCCCGCCGCCAAATCGTCGCCACCGGCGAACTCGCCCAAGCCGCCCCCGCCGAGAAGTCCTGGGTTCTCAAGGCCGCCACCAACGCCGCCCACGGCGCCAGCCTCGACGTCTACCTGCACCGAGCCGGGGATCTGGTGAGCCTGCCCGCGTTCACCGACATCCTCACCGAGGTTGTCGTCGAGGAGTACCTGAACATCCACCGCAACTGGGGAGTCCAGCTCTACATCGCCGCCGACGGCCGGGCCCGCCTGCTCGCCGTCACCGACCAGCGCATCGACGCCGACGGCATCTACACCGGCGGCCGCTTCGGGCTCGTCGTTCCCCTGCCCGCCGACCTGCTCACCGAGTGCCTGGCGATCGCCCAGCGCGCCGCCGACGTCGGGTACCGCGGCATGTGCAGCCTCGACTGCGCCCAGACCCACGACGGCAGACTCGTCATGCTCGACCTCAACTTCCGCATCACCAGCGGCTCCATCCCGCTGCTGGCGCTGCACACCGTCCGCCCCGACGCCCTGGACCGCCCGTCGGAGTCCATGAAGATCACCACCGCCGCACCCGTCGCCGCGCTGCTGGCCGCCCTACGGCCCGCGCTGCAGCGTGGAGGGCTCCTCGTCACCGGCGGCCACGACACCCGCCGCACCGACAACCCGATCAAGCAGACGACTTTGCACCTCATCGTCTTCGGCGACGATCCCGGCGAGGTCACCACCCGCCGCGCCAAGCTTGAAACCATGTACAACCACTGACACGGACGACCAGCACTGGACACCATGACCCGCACACTGCTCGCGGTGCACGCCCATCCCGACGACGAGTCGACGTCCACCGGCGGCATCCTCGCCCACTACGCCTCGCTCGGCGCCCGAATCGTGCTCGTGACCTGCACCAACGGCGAGCTCGGCGACGCACCGGACGGTGCCAAGCCGTTCACACCCGCGCATGATCCCGCACGGGTCGCAGCGCACCGGCTCGGCGAGCTGCAGGCGGCGTGCCGCGTCCTCGGTGTGACGGACGTCGAGCTGCTCGGGTACCACGACTCGGGCATCGCGGCGTGGGAGAAGCCTCGCGGCGCTTTCGTGGACGTGCCGGTAGCCGCAGCCGCCGACCGGGTGGCGAGGCTGATCGAGCACTACGAACCGCAGGTCGTGGTGACCTACGACGCCGAGAACACGGCGCAGCACCGGGACCACCTGCACGCCGCACGGGTCGCCACCGCGGCGTTCGACCTGTCCGGGGTGGCGGCCAAGCTGTACTTCAAGGCACACGGCCGGACGTACTGGGAACGCGCGATCCGGGTGGCTGCCTCGGTCGGAATCCACCGGGACATGCCGAGCGGACTCGATGACGTCGACCGGCGCATCACGACGACCATCGACACCCTCGCGGTCGTCGACCGGAAGCGCGCCGCGCTGCACTGCCACGCCTCCCAGCTCGGCTCGTCGATCGCGGGCAGGCTGCCACCAGCCGAGTTCGCCGAGGCACTCGGCGTCGAGGACTTCGTCCGGGCACGGGACACCACGGGATCACCTGTCCCGGAAACCGACCTCTTCACCGGGCTCGGGTAGCACGGGCGAGACCGTGGCGGATCGCCTGGCGGCAGCTTTCTGGCGCCTCGCGACCTGAGCCTGACCTCGCCCGGATGCCATCAGCAGAGCCGGGAACACGTGAGGCAGCTGCGCGAGGCGCTCACCTCACGTGCGGTGATCGACCAGGCCGAGGACACCGCCACGCGATTCGTGGCCGATGTCGTCGGAGCCGGCAACGCCCGGTTCCCCGAGCACGTCGAACGCCAGGTATCGGGTTCCCGGCTACAGGTACAGGGCGTCGATCCATCTGAGCTTTCGCTTGCGAAGTTCACCAGATCTCCGACCACCTGCCGGATACCGAGCCCAGTGTTTCGTCGGCGGTTTCACCGGAGGCCGATCCAGCGAACTGGGCCAGAAACGGAGCGGCCAAAGCTCTACCGAGGAGCGTTCGTCGTGTCGTGCTCAACGCTGTACTTGCCACCTTTCCCCAGGTCGTGGAGAACGCGAAGACCGGCGGCCAGAGTCCTGGTACCAGGCAGTAGCGCCACTCGAGATGCGCCGCAATACCCGAAAGTGGCAAGACCGCAGAGGAAAGGGTTCGAACGGCGTCCACCCGCCGTTTTCAAAGCCGTCGTACTATTCATTTCCGAAAGCCGGTAATCGGAAACAGTCAATTGTCAGGCCACCAACGCGCCGGTCGCGTGAGGGCCGAGCAGATGCGCGGCCACCTGACCGGCGTCGCCCACGGTTCGCCTTGATCAGCACGGTGCCGTGCACCGGGTCGCCGGTGACAGCCGGGATCAACCGACGCGTGCGCCTCGGCGGCGACGGCATCGACCACGACCCCGCCTGCGCCGAACTCGACCTCTGACCCACCCTCGTGAGTGTTCTCACCCGGGAGAACACTCACGAGGGGGTTCACGTCAGGCGCTGCCCTTGACCCCGGGCGAGCAGGCCGGGGAGCTGCCGCTCCGCACCAGGCAGACGCGGATGGCCACCTGGGTGTTCTCCGCGATGTTGCCGCTGTCCCAGCCGCTGCAGTACGGCGACGAGTGACCGCGGGTGTTGATGGAGCGGTCGGTGTCCCAGTTGGAGCCCGGGTTGATGTCCAGCTGGGTCTCGATGCCCCAGCCGTCCGCGTACCAGTCGCACGCCTGGATCGAGTCGCCGGGGATGCTGCCGGACGGGTCGGCCTTGAACGTGCCGGTGCCCAGCAGGTTCCCCGCGCTGTCGTAGAGGTCGTACACGATGCCCTGCGACTGGATGCTGACCTCGACTCTCGGCTGCGGCGCCGGGGCGGCGCTGGCCTGGCCGCCCACCATCAGCAGGCCCAACGTGGTGGCCAGGCCCGCGAGTGCAGCGAAGGTGCGCTTCATCCGTTTCCTTCCCTCGAATGGGTTTGTGCGTTGCCATTCGTAGGGGTCACGAGGTTGTCCAGCAGCAGGTCAGCGCTCTGGACAATCAACACCGGCCAACGCGTGCGCCACAGATGCGGGCGATCACGGCGTCCGGATCGAGATCCCACCTGATCACGCGGGGGTCGGCGCCGGTGGACGCCAAGGTGCTGCCGTTGAAGGCCACGGCGTTGACCGGACCGGAGTGGCCCGTCAACGCCGCGACCTGATCGCGGGTGCCGGTGTCCCACAACGTGATCACGGTGTCGCTTCCGGCGACCGCGAGCAGCGAACCGGCGGTGTTGAGCGCGATTTCCCGTACAGCACCGCGTTGACCGGGCAGGGTCGCGCTCTGGCGACGGGCCGCGACGTCCCAGAAGATGACCGCGCCACTGGCGTCACCGGTGATCAGCGTCCTGCCGTCCGGCGTGAAGGTGATGTCCCGCAACGCGTTCCCGAGCTCACCGAGAACCGCGAGCTGACGGGAGTGCTCGACGTCCCAGAGGATGATCCGCCCGTCGTTGCCTCCGGAGGCCAGCACGGTGCCGTCCGGGCTGAAGGCCAACGCCTCCACGGCGGCCGTGTGCGCGACGGGGAGATTGCGTGGCGGCGCATCGGAAGCCGGGCCGAACAGCCTGATCGTGCGATCAGCGCCGCCCGAGGCGACGACGCTTTCGGTCACAGCCAGGCTGGTGACCGGTCCGTCGTGCCCGGCGATGGTGCGCACCGCTCTTCGCGCCCCCTGGTCCCACACGGTGACCGCGCCGTCCTCCCCCGCGGACAACAGGGTTCCGTCGGGGTGGAAGGCAACCGACTTCACCTTCGCCGGCGCGGCCAGCTCGGTGATCCGTGCCCCGGACGGGTCCCAGATCATGATCGACTTGTCCGCGCCGCCGGTCGCGATCCGCCCATCGGGTGCCATGGCGACACCGAACGGTGGAACGGCATGTCCGGTGAACGCGGGCAAAGCGACCTGCCACACGCTCACGCTGTCATCGCCGCCCGCGGCCAGCTGTGTCCCGTCCGGACTCAGCCCAGCTGCGAAAAAGGCCCCGGTGCGGGAAATCAGCCCGGTCAGCCAGCCGCCGTCGGGCCCCGACCACCACCGCACACTGCCGTCGTCGGCCGCGGACATCAGCATCCGTCCGTCCGGGCTGAACTCGACGGACCTGATCCCCGCGCTGTGCCGCCGCAGGAAACTCGGCTCTCCCCCGGCCCGCAACACCACCTGGCTGTCCGCACCGCCGCTGGCCAACGAGCGGCCGTCCCGGCTCAACGCCACCGAGAGCACCGGACCGCGATGATCCTGGAACACCTGCTGCGCGCCGGTGACCCGGTTGTGCACGAGCACACCGTTCTGCCCGGCCAGAGCGACCAGGTCACCGACCAGCGACACGTCGTGGACCTCGCCGAGAGAATGCGGAACCCGCTGCACCTCCCGAGCCCCGTCCCACAGGATGACCGTGCCGTCCTGCGAAGCGGACGCCATCAGACGACCGTCATCGCTGTGGGAAATGCTGTTGATCGCGCCGTGCGGCACGGAGAGAACCTGTCCGGCGGCGCGTGTGGCCAAGTCCCACAACACGATCTGCTCGTCTTCACCACCAGAAGCGAGCACCGGCGCCGAAGGGTGGAACGCCAGTGCGCGAACCGGCTTCGAATGCTGGGTCAGCGCGATCGGCGGAGCCGACGCGGCGGGCGAGCGGACCAGCACGGATCGATCGTCCCCCGCGGTGGCCAGCAGCTTGCCGTCCTGGCTGAACGCCACCGCCCGCACCGCGCCACGATGGTCCTTCAGCAGCACCCGCGGCGGCTTGTAAGCGGCGGTGCTCAGCAACGCGCCGCGTGCCTCGATCGTCGGCGACGTGCGGAAAGCCTGCACGGCAAGGACTTCCGCCTGGTCAGGCCATGACGCACTAAGGTCCTGCGCCTGCAGGGCGAGCTGACGGGACAACGCGACCTGTTGCCCGGCAACGGCGGCACGGCGCTGAAACACGGCGACAACAGTGATCACCATGCACGCCACCAGCAACACGGCCAGGGCTTTGACGAGGTTGCGCAGCCGGCGTGCCTGCCGTCGAGCGCCGGCACGTTCGGCGGTCTCGTGCGTCTCGCTCGCCGAGAGGAACTCCCGTTCCAACGGCGACAACGCAACCGGCGAGTCCGAGGCCAGCGACCGCGCGACCTCCAACCGCACACCTCTGTACAGCGCACCGGAATCGCGGTCGACAGCATCCCAGGCGAGAGCGGCCGTGGTGAGATCCTGGTGCTGCTGCAGGCGTTCGCGGTCCTCTTCGATCCACGCCCGCAGCCGCGGCCAAGCCCTGGTCAACGCCTCGTGCGCCAGCTCCACGCTGCCATCGGCGACCACCACCAGTCGTGCGGCGACCAGGGCGTTCAACGCCGAGCCCATCACCTCGTCGAGCGCGACCCGCCGACGCAGGTCATAGGTACCGTGGTTGGTCTGCACCAACCGGAGCAGCAGCGAGCGAGCAGCGGCCCGACCATCGGAATCGACCTCCGTGAACGCGTGCTCGGCGGTGGCGGCGATGGCGCCGGACACCCCGCCGCTGGCCCGGTACCCCTCCAGGGTGAGCTTGTTGTTCTCCCGTCTTCGCCAGGTCTCCAGCAAAGCGTGCGACAGCAACGGCAAAGCGCCCGGCTGGCCGTGGGCGTCGATCACCGCGGCCGCGACCATTTCCGGTTCGACCTTGAGACCGGCAGCAGAAGCGGGCTCGACGATGGCCCGGCGCAACTCGTCGGGTGTCATCGGCCCGACCAGCACCTGAGCGTCCCGCAGGGCGGTGACCAGCGAAGGGATTGCCGCGCACTGGTCAAGGAAGTCGATCCGGCAGCCGATGACGACCTTGGCGTCGGACGACAACAAGGCGGCGACGAAGGAGGCCCGCTCGTCCAGATCGTCGCACAGCGTGAACGTCTCCTCGAACTGGTCGACGACGATCAGCTCAGGCTGGTCCGCGGTCTTGGCCGTCAGCTCCCGCAACGGATGCGCGGTCGGCGTCAACACGACCGAGGACAGCGACAGCGAGGGCACAAGACCCGCCCGGAGCAGCGATGACTTGCCCGATCCGGACGCACCGAACACCCCCAGGAACGGCCGTTTCCCCACCTCCCCCACCAAATGCGCCACGAGCTCCTCGCGTCCGCGGAACAGCGAGGCGTCCGAAGGCTGGAACGCCGCGAGCCCGAGATAGGGAGCGCTCTCGTCGCCGGGCGCGAGAAGCGAGGCGGCCACCTCCCGCCACTGCTGCTCCCAGAACGCGGTATCCCCCTCGCAGGCCTCGACGTACCCGAGCGTCACGGCCAGCGTCGGCAACTGGCTGCCGCCCGCTGCCTCGGACAACGCCGTGGACGAGAAATGGGCCTTCCTGGACAACTCCCGGTAGCTCGGCGATCCGGCCTTCTCGCGCAGCCGGCGCAACTCCCACGCGAAGCGCTGGACCGGGCCTTCCGTCGGGTCGAGCGGACGTTCCGGCCGTCCCACCGCACCTCCCCTGTTCGACTGCGAATGATTGTCCAGGCTGCTCAGGCGTTGCTGGACAACCCCCCACCGCATAGATGTGGACGCCGTGAAACGACTCGGGTTCATCGTCGCGATGCTGCTGGCGGCAGCCACGCCGGCCACGGCAGCACCCAACCAGATCACGGAACGGGACGGTTCCGCCTTCGCGCTGACGGCGGACTGGTCGCTGGACACTCAGGCCGCGGGGCTGGTGTCCACGCTCGGTTCGCGCCTGCCGGTGTCGGACGTGCTGGCCGCCGCGAACCGATCCACCAACGACTGCTCCACGAGCCGCAAGCAGGCTCAGCCGGAGTTCTACGACCGCACGGACATCCCGTTGCAGCCCAGCCAGATCCTGCACAGCAGCGACCGGTTCTGCTGGGACGACGCCGACAGCAAGGTGTCCTACTGGGTGCCGCAGGGTGTCACCGGATCGTCCGACGCGGACGACGACGGCCAATGGGGATCGAACAAGGTCATGGCCGTGAGCTGGCACTACGACACCGCCAAGGCCGGGACACCGACGGACCACGGTGCGCGGCTGTCCCTGGTCGACCGCGTCACCGGCAAGTACCGGCACGTGTTGCTGGTGGAACCGACCAGCTCGTCGAACTTCAAGGCGGTGCCGATCCACGCGGGCGGCATGGCCTGGCTGGGGCGCTATCTGTACGTCGCCGACACCTCCCGCGGCCTGCGTGTGTTCGACATGGAGCGCGTGCTCGAGGTGGCGACCGACCAGGACAACGTGATCGGCAAGAGCGGGACCAAGTACTACGCCTACGGCTACCGCTATGTCGTGCCCCAGGTGGCCACGTACCGTCAGGCAGCCACGCCACCGTCGCCGTGCGTGCCCCAGCCGAACGCGCTGTGCTTCTCGTCGGTTGCCCTCGACCGCAGCACGACCCCGGACACGCTGGTCGTCGGCGAGTACCGGGACGGCCGCAGCACGGACCTGTCCATCGACGGCGGTCGCGTCGTGCACTACAACGTCGACGCCTCCACCCGCAAACTCGCGGTGGCTTCCGGCAAGGCCGTGCCGAGCAAGGCGGTGACCACGCCGAAGAGCAACGTCCAGGGCGCGCAGACCTGGCAGGGCAACTACTACCTCGGCCGCAGCTCGGCGGACAAGCACAGCTTCATGTTCGCCGGGGCTGCGGACATGAACACGTACAGCTGGGCGATCGGCGGCGAGGACCTGTACTACGAACACGGCAACGGTCTGTTGTGGACGGCCACCGAGCACGCCTTCAACGCCGCGGGCACGCTGATCGACAAGCGGATCGTGTTCGCGGTCCCGCTCGCCGGGATCACCCCGCGCTGATTTCTCCGTGAGGAAGACCCGATCCGGGGGTGGCAGGGCGTCAACACGCCCTGCCACCCTCTGTCCTTTGCGCTGAGCAGCGGGTTTCGCACAACCTGAACACTTTCGCCGCGCGTTGGCAAAGAAGGGGTGAAAGGGCAAAGCGAACCGAGGAGCTTCATGTCGGCAGACGCGGAACTGATCGGCAGATCGCTGCGCGGAGACACCGATGCCTTCGTGGAAGTGATCAGCCGCCACGAGACGGCGATCGGGAACTACCTCGCGCGCAGAGTGGGCCGTCAGGCCGCCGAGGACGTGCTGGGCGACGTGTGGGTGGCGGCCTACGAGTCACGGGCGACCTACGACCTCTCGTATCCCGAAGCATGCCGATGACGACGGCACTCCATGGCTCCCGGTGTGCCTGGATCTCATCGAGGCGAGGGAAACACCGTACAGATAACCTTGCGCCTGGACTTCGACAGCCGCGACATCCGCGGTGGCTGGAGCCCGTCATGCAGATCTTGAAGGGTGATCTGCTCCGCTGGATGATGGCGTCCATGGACGGTCTCCTGGACGAACCGGTGACGTTGCAGATGTCCGCACGAGTCTGGGCGGGCATCGATGCCGGTGTCGACAACGTGGTGTCTCTTGCCGCTCAGGACGGCGACGAGCAGGTCATGTGCATCGGGCAGACCATTCGACAGGCGGGCTGGGACCAGGTTCCGTGGGTGAACGGGGATTGGCCGCCCATGAATCAGATCATCTCCATCCGGTTGACACGCGCTCAATGGCGGTTCGCAGCCGATGAAGCCCGCAAGGGCATTGCCGTGTACCAAGAACTCCACGACGACCAGTCGGCCCAGTTGTGCCGAGACGCGCTCGCCGTCATCGAAGCTGCTGCCGTGTGATGCCCGTATCCTCGCTGAGCAACAGCGCTCAACGTCGACCGAACCCTGTCGACGCACTCCCATGCCGCCGACCGCGCTGCCGGGACGCGCGCACGTGCCGATGAGAGGGTCGCCTGAGGCAGCCCATACCCTTGGCGGGTGCCGACGCATGACAACCATGTTCGCCTTCTCGCAGGCACTGCCGCTTCTGGCGAACCTGTCTACGAGGTCGTCCCGGCCGTGCGAACCACCCGGACCGAGTACGAGATCCTCGGCAGTCCAGGCCTTGCAACCGGTTGTGCCGCAGGTGATCGCGTCCGTGTCTTCGAGGACGGGACGTTCGAGATCGTGACAAGAGGCGGCAACGTGTGCGTCGTGATCTATCCCCGCACACCACCGGACGACAGTGCGGTCGCGCCGTTGCAGGACGCTTTCGAGAAGCTCGCCGGGCTCGTCGAGGCGCCGCAGGACAAGCGGTTCATCGTGGCGACAGTTCCTGTCAGCGCTGGGTTCCCGGCGATCGAGGCCGTTGTCGTCGAGTGGACGTCCAGCAACAACGCGGAGTGGTACTACGGCAACGTCCATGACGAGGACGATCGTCCACTCGGCTGGTGGGAAGCCGAGGGGCACATTCGCTAGACCGTCCCGCGATCGTTCCTGTCCCGCAAGCTTCTGTGGCAGTTATGCCCTCACCAGGTGTTCCAGGAGATGTGCGAGGGCGTCGGGGTCGTTTGTGATCTCCGGGACTGCCGCCGGCGCGGCTCTCCGGAGCTGCACCCAGCCGACGTAGGTGGCGTAGGCGACCACCGCTTGGTGCCGTGCCTGCGCGGGCGGCAAGCCGAGTTCGGCGTATCCATCGGCGAGGAACGCCACGCGGCGTTGGGTGACGCGATGGAGGATGGGCGCCACCACCGGGTCGTCGGCGTGCGCCACGAGTGCGGGCTCCAGCCCGCTGGTCGGGTCCTCGGTGATCGCGGTGCGGAACAGCGTGCGCAACCTCTCCCGCGGCTCCGCCATCTCGGTCACCCGCTCGATGACCGCGTCTGTTCCCTGCAGTTCCCACCACTCCAGCGCCTCGCGCGACTCTTCCAGGAACGCCTCCTTGCTCCCGAAGTGGGAGCAGATCGGCGTCGAGTTCGACGTCCTCGACGTCGCGGAAGCGGCCGAACGGCGGCGCCGGCTCGTCGAGTTCCTGTACTTCTACCTCGGCGACGAGCACTGCGAGGCCGTCGCCGACGGCTGTGCGATGCCCGCGCTGACCGCGGACGTCTCCAGGGCCGGCGACGCGGTGCGGAAGGTCTACCAGCTCAGGATCTCCAGGGTCGTGGCGCTGATGGCTCCCGCCATGCCCGGTGCGCCGGACGAGCAGAAGCAGCGGGCGTGGGCCGTCGTCGCCGCCATCGTCGGCGCCGTCTCGATCGCCCGCGCACTTCCGGATCCGGCGCACGGCAAGGCTGTTCGCGAGGCCACGCTCCGTTCCGTCGAGGCCGTGATCACGCAGTCCTGACCTTCAGGCGATCGTCGTGCCGCCGTCGACCGTGAGGATCGTGCCGGTCGCCCAGGGCTGCGTCATGAGGTAGAGGTACGCGTGGGCGATCTCCTCGACCTCGCCGACCCGTTGCAGCGGCAGCGTCCTGCCGACATCGGTGTAGAGCTGTTCGGCGTCCGGGCCCCACAACGGGCTGCGCACCACGCCGGGGCTGACCGCGTTGACCCGCAACGGCGCCAGTTCGATCGCGAGCGCCTTGGTCAGCGCCTCGACCGCGCCGCAGATGCTCGCCGCAACCGCCCAGCCCGGTCCCGGCCGGTCCTTCGCGATGCCGGTGGTGAGCGTGATCGAGGTGGTCACCCGCGCGGCTTTGACGGCGTCGAGCACGCTGAAGTACCTGAGGCCGAAGAAACTTCTCGCGCGGTCGCGGTCGAAGTCGTTGAGCGTCATCAGTTCGAGCGGCTCCCCCGCCGTGTAGACGAGGTGGTCGATCTCGCCGATGGTGTCGAAAGCCTCGGCGATTGCTGCAGGATCGGTCAGGTCGGCCGCGTGGGCGGCGAAGCCGGCCGGCGGTTTGCGCGAAACGATCGTGACTTTCGCGCCTGCCTGTTGCGCCGCCTTCGCCGTCGCGAGCCCGATTCCCGATGAGCCGCCGAGGACTGCGATCCGCTGTCCGTCCAGTGTGGATTTCATGGTTTCAAGCGTGCACCCGCGGCAGGCGCGTGGTCCAAGACCTGCACGGTCGTGCGCGATACCCTGGAGGTATGGACCTGGACCTGCGCAAGGTGCGGTACTTCGTGGCGGTCGCCGAGCACCTGAACTTCGGCCGCGCCGCCGAGGCCCTGCACATCGCGCAACCCGTGCTGTCCCGGCAGATCCGCGCGCTGGAGACCGAGCTGAAGGTGCAGCTGTTCGACCGTTCGTCGAAGGGGACCACGCTGACTCCGGCCGGTTTGCAGCTGCTGGAGGACGCCCGCCCCTTGCTCACGCAGGCCTCGGCGTTGCTGCGACGGGTCGGTGTGGCGGACACGTTCACGGTCGGGTTCATGCCGGGTCTGATCGTCACGCCCGCGGTGCGGCTGCTGGCGTCGCGGCATCCCGGTCTGCAGGTCGACGTGCTGCGCACGACGTGGGAGGACCAGGTCGAGGTGATCCACGACGGGCGCGTGGACGTGAGCTATGTGCGGCTGCCGGTTCCGTTGGACGGCATCCGGCACGTTCCTCTGTTCGACGAGCCGCGCGTGGCCGTGGTCCCGGCGACGCATCGGCTGGCGGGCAAGGAAAGCGTGCTGGAGGCGGATCTGACCGGCGAGCGGCGCGTGCAGCACACCGACCCGCCCGGGTTCCGGTCCGTCGAGGAGAAGCTGGAACACGTCGCGATGCACGGCGGAGTGGCGATTCTGCCGTTGTCGACCGCGACCTTCTACTCTCGCGAGGACCTCGTGCACGTGCCGATCGAGGACATCGCGCCGAACGAGGTGGCACTGGCGTGGGCCGAACACCGGCACACGCCGCTCATCGCCGAGTTCATCGAGATCGCCCAGCAGGTGTGAAGCGGTCGTCGGCCTGATCGACGACCGCGCCGAGGTCGTCGATCAAGCCTGTTGACCTGAGGCGGTGATCAGCCGATGTCGTCGAACTCCAGGCGTCGCCGGGCCAATTCGGCGAGCCGGCCCAGCAGCTCGTCGGGCCGGACCTTCTCGCCTCCCGAGAAGGGTGCGGGCGCCGGATCCATCGGGATGACCAGGTCCGTCTCGTGGCCGCCACCGCTGAGCCACAACGCCATGAAGTAGAGCGCGGGCACTCGCAGAACGCGGACCTCGTAGTCGCCTTCGGCCGTCGCGGGGTCCTGCTCGGCGACGGCGATCGCCCGTGCGGTGCCCGTGACGAAGGGGCCCTCGGTCGCCGTGAACCCGTCGTCGCGGGCGATCTCGGCGCTGGCGACGGCGTCGTCGCCCGCCATGACGAGGACCCGCCTGCCGACGAGCTGGGCGTCGTCGAGCGTGGCACCGCGGACCAACTCGTCCAGGCCGAGGGAGTAGACGTCGTGCGGGAGTGCGAGCGCGACGTCGAGGGGATTGACCCTGGCCAGCGCCCGGTGGCGGTATGCCGCACGACCTGCCAACTCGGACAGGTTGTCGCGCACCGCGATAACGCTGTCCGCACTCACTTCGGGAACGCGCAGACTCATCCCTGCTCACCTCCCGCAGCGCCGATCGGTTGCGCCTCCTCCCGCGGTCTGCTGATCTCCTGCCAGATGACCCACGGGAACTCGAACACCTGCTCGTCCTCGAGCACCCACGGGAACGACTGCCGCCTGGTGAAGTACGTGTGCGTCCAGGTGCCCGTGCCCTGGTACGTGCCACCGGTCAGGGTCGTGAGCGGCACGTCCGACTCGCCGTACCAGGGGTCGTCGACCGCGACCCACTGGCTACCGACGCGATAGCCCTCGATGACCGCGAAATGGCCGCCCTCACCCGCCCACCCGATCCGCCAGGCCACCGGCCGACCGGCCGCGATCTCCGCCCGGATCTCGGCGTAGGTCACCGTCCCGCTCACCATGTGGTCGAACACCTCGGCCCGGCTCAGCGGGGCGTTCAGGACGTGCGGCTGATTGCAGGCGTCGCTGGATCCGTTGGTGCAGCAGGTGCTCTGCCCCTTCTCGGCGTTGACCATCCCGCACTGGGTCCAGGTGCTCCACCAGCGGTAGTACTTGGCCACGCTCACCGAGGTGGCTGCCCAGCACCATTGCGTCTGCTGCTGGTGTTGCATCGTGAAGTCGAGGCGCTTCCAGATGGGAATGCGCTCCCACCAACGAACGAGCGCCTCCGCGAACACCTTCGCGATGTCGGCCTCCGGCCGCACCACCACCCGCTCATCGCGCCGTGGCGGTGCGAAGTCGCCGAGGTCGACACCACGCTCGCGCGCTACCTCCGCGACGTGCTGGGCTGGAAGCAGGGATATGGGAATTCGGCTCGTTGCGAGTACTCCGTTGCCTCGGCGGTGGCGGGTGTCGTGGCCGTGGCCACGGGGTTGTTGTGCGTGGGTCTGGTGGCCGTCGTCGCGATCGGCGGCGGCTTCGTCTCGATCGGGTTCGTGCCGCTGATGGTGACGGTGGTGCTCGCGCTGGCGTCGAGCGTCATGCTGGGCATCGCGGTGGGACGGCTGCTGCCGCATCCGCTGACCGTGCCGGTGGCGCTGGTCTCGACGTTCGTGCTGGCGACGGCGGCAGGGCAGGAGCTGGAGGTGCAGTCGCCGGACGCGGAGGTGTCCCGGCTCGCCCTGCTGGCGCCGGTCCTCGATCCGCCCGGCACCGATCTCGTGACGACCTCCACGTCTGTCGACATCGGACAGATCGTGTGGTTCACCGGCCTCGGGGTGACGGCGTTCCTGCTGTTGGTGTCGCGGTTCCCCGGCGCACGTCTGGCAGCACTGCTGCTCGCCGGACTGGCCGCGGTCCTCGCGCTGACGATCCTGCCGAACAAGATCTCCGACGTGCTGGTGACCGACTCGATCGCAGGCGAACTGGTCTGCGACGGCCCGGTGTGCCTGAGCCGGGCGCACGAGGACCGCCTGCCCGCGGTGGCCGCGGTCGGCAAGGAGGTGCTGGCGAAGCTCGCGGTGCTGCCCGACGCGCCCACCGAGGTCCGCGAGGACACGTCGGCGATGGCCCATCTCGCTGCGCCGCAACGCAACGGGAAGATCGTGTACCTGAGGTCGCAGGGCGCCGCAGGAGTGCTGACGATGTCTCCGGAGCAGCAGCGGATCGAACTGCTCGCCGGTGCGGGCGTCGCCGGCTGTTCCACACCGAACACGTTCGACATCAGCGAATCCGTCGTGCTCCACCTCACCGCCGGCTACTTCAACAACGGCCTGGCCGCACTCCCGTCCGAGCCTCTCATGTGGAGCAGCGACCGGCTCCGCGGCGAGATCGAAACGGCCTGGCGGGCACTGCGCGCCCAGCCCGCGCCGGAGCAGCTGAACCGCGTGACGCGGGCGCGGCAGATGCTGCTGGCGTGCAACGACTCCGAGGGCGTTCTCGACGTTCTCACGGCGGCATGATGAGGCCGCTCGTGTTGTACGCGCGATCGCGCGGGGTTCCCGCAGGACTTGCGGCACTGCCCGTGGTGGTGCTCATCGCGTGGTCGGCGCTGCACTCACCATGGATACCGCTGAGCGCGTCGCTCACAGTGCTCGCCGCGGTGCTGGTGATCACGGTCGGCCTCGCGGGCCAGGACCCGGAACTGGACACCTCCACCGCCGTGCCGTGGCCGGTGTGGCGGCTCGGCCACCTGATGCTCGCCGGCACACTGGCCGCGATCTCGGTCCTGCTCGTCCAGGAGCTCGGGCCCGAACCGTTCGACATGGCGTTCGTCGTGCGCGACACGGCGGGCATGGTCGGGCTCACCGGACTGGCGGCAACGGTGGCAGGAGCCAGGTTCGCTCCCGCCGCACCGGTGCTGTGGTGGGCGGTGAGCGCGCTGATGCCACCGGGACAGTCGATGCCCACGCGGATCGTCACGTGGCCGCTCGGTCCGCCCGACGACTCGTTGACGACGTGGACGGCGGCGGTGTCGTTCGCCGGCGGAGTCGCCGCCTACTCGGCACGTGGGGCGCGTTGCTGACCGGCGAGTACGTTGCCGCCAAGGGCATTCGGCGCATTGAGACACCCGACGTGTCACCGGTCACATCGAGCGGATGCGGGCAGCCTCTCCGCAACGGCGGTCATCTCCTTGGTGCGTAAGGGAAAACGCAACTCGAAGGAGACAACCCTTGAAGAAGCCAGGTTTGTGGCGTGCAGTGACGACGGCGGCGTTGGCCGGTGCCGCAGTGCTGACCGCTGTAGTGCCTGCCGGGGCCGACGTACGACCCACCCGGCCGTGCGCCGCCGGTGAGATCTCCGCCGAGATCGGAGAGGGCCGCTCCCCGAATCCCAGCACCAGCAGGCTGTTCACCATCTCGCTCAAGGGCAACGAAGGCGTGAGCTGTCTGCTCAGCGGCGCCCTGGACTACATCCGGTTCTACGACACGTCCGGACGGCCGATGGACGTGCGGTTCAGCGACAAGTTCGCCGTGGCACCGTTCGAGAACGTGTGGGTGGATGACTTCCGCCGGCCTGTCGTCTACGTGTCGGCCCCCGCGGGCAACGGCGGTATGCCCATCGGCAGCATGACCTTCAGCGTGCCCACCGCTCCCGAGAGCGAGCTGACCGCGGCGTGGCCCGCTCCGGCCGGCGGGCCGCTGATGCTCACGAAGATCATGCAGCCGGTGAGCTGACCGTACTTCTCCGGGCGGGCTCGGCCTTCACCGAGCCCGCCCCTCCAGCAGTGGCTAGCGCTGCAGGGTCAGCACACCCGGCCGGTAAGGCAGGAGACCGTAGTCCATGCCGTCCGAGCGCGGGTCGCGTCCCTGGTAGAGGAACTGAAGATTGCACGGGTCAACGGTCTTGGTCTGATCGGGGTTGGTACGAACCAGATCGCCGTGACTGATGTCGTTGGTCCACGTGGCGCCGCTGTTGGCCTTGCCGGCGAAGGGATTGCTCTCGGTCGCGGCCTGCGGCGTCCACGACCCGCTCAGGCTGGAAGCGGTGAACGAGCGGAAGTAGCGTCCGCCGGCCCCCATCGCCTCGACGATCATGAGGTACTGGTTCTGGTCCTTGACCTTGTAGACCTCGACGGCCTCGAACAGGTTCTCCTTCGTGTCGCTCATGATCCTCGTGTACGACGAGCCGAAGCTGCCGGGGAAGTTCCCGATCGGCATGCTGGCACGGTAGATGTTGCCGAGGTCGTCGGCGAAGAACAGGTACATGTTCGTACCGTCGGCGATGAGGGTCTGGTCGATGGGTGCCCCGGTGGGGAGGGTGCCCGTGAAGAGGGTCTGCGGTGCCGACCAGCTGTTGGGGTCGGCGGGGTTGCTCGAGGTGCGGTAGGAGAAGGCCGGGCCGCCCCACTGGTAGGCGAGCACCCAGATGTTCTTCGGGGCGAAGTACAGCAGCGTCGGCGCGATGGCACCGATGGACAAGGGCACGTTCTGGGTGGCGGTGCCCATGTCCGACCAGTTCGTGAAGGGGCTGAAGCTCATCGACCTCCAGTTCGTCCCGGTGTCGTGTGTCGTGCCGTAGACGAGGTTCTGGCCGTTGTGGACGACGGCGGTGAAGTCCTTGAGCGAGACCCACCCCGGCTTGGGGTTCGCCAGCGGGCCGGTCGATGTCCAGCGGTACGACGACGGCAGCGCACATGCGCCGCTACCCCCGTCAACCCGGACGAGTTGCCACTGCTGGTTGCTGCCGTTCCTGTCGCTGAACTGCACGACGCCGGCGCCGTCGGCGGCCGAAGACCCCTGCACCTCGACCACCTTGCCGCTGTTGCGGTTGACCAGGCGGACGTAACCGCTGTCGGAGTCGGCCAGCCGGAACTGCTGGTTGGCGCTGTCGCCGTCGGCCCACTGCACGACCGCGGCACCGTCTGCCGACGACCAGTTGAAGACGTCGGCGACCTTGCCGGAGTGCCGTGCGCGCAGCCGGTAGTAGCCGCTGCCGGAGTCCACGAACTGGAACTGCTGGTTGTTGGCGTTGGTGCGGGACCACTGGATGAGGTTGGCACCGTCGGCGGTGGACGCGCCGTTGACGTCGAGAGCCTTGCCACTGCTGCGGTTCACCAGTACGTACCAGGCGGTGGTGTCCACAGTGGCGGCCGACGCCGACATGGGAACCACCGTGAGCAGCCCGCCCACGACCGCCGCGACTGCCGCAGCGGCAAATCCGGACCGCAACCGACGACGCCACCTCGCGGTGCGCGCAAACCCAACCGACATAGCATCTTTCCCTTCGTCATTGAAGACCGCCGACATGAGACGGGCCGTATCGGCGCGCAGACCCGACGACACCCGCGCACGGGCGACGGGCCCGGGAATTCATTGTGTTAGCGCTAACATCTTTCGAGAACGGTACGGGCAGGAATATGGAGGAGTTAGGAGTTAGAAGCGAGTGCCGATGCGATTGATCACGCAACGAGGACTGTGAGCGATAACATCTATCCCGTCAAGATGTAACGGGCAGGTTTTCGGCGGATGTCCCTGTTGAGACGCTGAGCATCACCGACGTGCGGCGAATGACCTCGGGGGACGTGGCGGCAAGGCTCAGTCCAATGTGGACACAAGACTCGCCGGAACAGAACGTCAGCCGGAGAACACGCGCGCCGCGAGCAGCAACGCCTCGCTGACCGCCGCCTCCGCACCATCCGCCGCGTCGTCGGCGGCAGGATCGGCGTGGAACGCGTGGTGCTCCACCGCCGCCCGCAGAGCGGCGTTGATCATCGCCGCCTGCACGACCACGGCCAGGCCGGGAGCGGCCAGTCCGCTGCGCCGGGCGAGCGCCTCGGCGAAGACCGGTTCTGCCTGGCGATGCGCCTCCAGCCACACCGCACGGAGACCGGGCTCGGTCCTGGTCAGGCGCACCAGGGCCAGGATCGCAGGGCGGTCGTCGGCCGACAGGCCGGGCTGCCGCATCGCCTCGACGAGCTCGGCCAGGTCCTGATCGCCGCGCCACGACCGCAGCCAGTCCGCGGCGAGCTCGATCCCGCCGGCCAGCAGAGGCATGACGCAGCTGTCCTTGGTCGGGAAGTACCGCCACAGCGTGCGGGACGAGATGCCCGCGGCCGCGGCGATCTCCTCGGCCGAGGTGGCGGCCACACCCTTGGCCACGAAGAGGCCGACCGCCGCGCGCGCGACGTCGAGGCGGGTCTCAGCCTTGCGCCGCTCCGTGAGGGACGGACGTCCGATCGGCATGTCACCTCCTCGGGTCAGGTGCCCAAAGTATTACTTGTTGTCAGTGAGTGCCATAATGGCGCAGACTGACACAAAATATGCGCAGCTTGAGGCACCTATGAACGGCAGTGGACTCGAAGGCGCCAGCGTCGTCGTGACCGGCGGCGGTTCGGGCATCGGCAGGGCGGCCGCGCTGCGCTTCGCCGGCGCGGGGGCGAAGGTCGTGGTGGCCGACATCAACGCCGACGGCGCCAAGGCCGTCGTCGCGGAGATCGAGGCGGCCGGCGGCAGCGCGGTCGCGGTGACCGGCGACCTGAGCGACCAGGCCGTGGCCGACGAGGTGGTCGTAACCGCGGTCAACACCTTCGGCGGCCTGGACGTCCTGGTCAACAACGCCGGGGTGATGGACACGATGTCCGCCGCTGCCGACGTCTCCGACGCCGAGTGGGAACGCGTCATCCGGGTCAACCTCACCGCCCCGTTCCTGCTCACCCGCGCCGCGCTGCCGCACATGCTCGCCAAGGGCAAGGGCGCGATCGTCAACACCGCCTCCGAGGCGGCCCTGCGCGGCAGCGCCGCCGGAGCGGCCTACACCGCGTCCAAGCACGGCCTCGTCGGGCTCACCCGCTCGGTGGCGGTCATGTACCGCGAGTCCGGAATCCGCGCCAACGCCATCGCGCCCGGCGGCACCAAGACCGGGATCACCGTGGACGCCGACCCCGCCGGGCACGGCCCTCAGGTGCTCGCCCGGTACATGGGCAACGTCGGACGCCTCGCCGAGGCCGACGAGCAGGCCGCCGCCATCGTCTTCCTCGCCTCCGACGCCGCCGCCAACATCAACGGCGTCGTGCTGCCCGTGGACAACGGCTGGGCCGCGGTCTAGGCGGCAACGGGTCGGCGCGAGCATCCGTTGAACGGACAGACGCTCGCGCCGTACGTCAGCAGTACTGCGCCTCCTTGCCGATGGCCTCGTACGGGCAGTCTGCGCGGTCGAGCAGTTGCAGCACCGCCTCCTTGTTGCGGGCCGTCTGCGCCGGAATCACCTCGTCCGGCGGGTAGAAACCGCCGCCGCTGCCGGAAGAGCCCGGATACATCTCGAACGTGTAGGAGAACACGCCCTGCGAACCCCACAGCCAGTCCCGGATCGAGCCGTCCGTGATGTAGAGATCGCTGGCCTGCTGGGGCGTGTACCCGTTGGTAGCGGCCATGGACTGCCCGATCGTGGCGAACGCGTCCCGCTGGTCCTTCGTCATGCCGGGCGCGACGTCGTCGTAGGTCCAGCCGAACGGCCACATCACGAGCTCGCTGTAGGTGTGGAAGTCGATCGACGCCTTGATCTGCTGCTTGCCGTCGACGACACGGCTGCGCACGAAGTCCGCGACGACCTTCACCTCCGGCGCCGACTCGGCCCGCGCGCCGCGGTAGGTGTCGCTGCTCGGGCTTCCGGACGAACCGCCGCAGCAGCCCCACTTGAAGGACCAGTTGCGGTTGAGGTCCGTGCCGATGGCCGTGGAACCGGCGTTGGGCTGCCGGTTCTTGCGCCAGCTCCGGTAGCTGCCGGTCGCGATGTCGTACTCGCCGCCATCAGGGTTGACGTCCGGCACGATCCAGATCTCCCGCGAGTCGACCAGCGCCTTCACCCGCGGCTCGGCCTGCTCGGTGAACAGCTTCACCAGGTACAGCGCCATTTCGACGGTCAGGTGCTCCCGCGCGTGCTGGTGCGCGGTGAACAACACCTCGGGCTCGTTCTCGTCGACGCCGACGTTGTCACTGATCTTGAGCGCGACGATCTCGCGGTTCTGGTACGACCGCCCGATGACCCGCTTGCTGATCACGCCCGGATACCGGGCGACCGCCCGGTCGATCTCAGCGGTCATCTCCGCGTAGTTGTGGTAGTTCGCGTCCCCGGTGGGGAAGTCGAACGGTCCGGCCGCCGCGCCCTCCTCGGTGCGCTTGGGCACCTCCTCGACGCTGAACCCCTGTGCTCTCATCGCACGGACCTCGGCCTTGGTCGCGGTGACCACGACTGTTCCGTGCTCCTCGACTTCATCGATGGCAGCACCGATGCGGGCGATCTGGCTGCGTTGCTCGACAGTGCGCACGCCGCTCACGGCGTAGGCGGCTGTGCCGGTCTCGACAGGTGCCGCGACCGACGGGGTGGCGAACGTCGCCAGGGCGATGGTGAAGACCAGGACTCTTCGTTTACCCATGCCTCAGCACGGTCCCAGGGTTGGCCGGTGGCGGGCAGAGCCGATCGGAGGGACACAAACGGTCTAGCGGTCGCCGAGGAACTCCGGGGGGCGGAACCCGACGAAGGCGGCCGGGCCGAGCCCGAGCGAGCCGGCGAGGGCCTGCAGCCGGCGCGGATCGGCCAGTCCGTCCCAGCGCCCGGTCTCGATGCGCTTGTCCACGGTGACCACCGCCGCGACCAGTTCGGCGGTCGTGAAGGCGCAGTGCCCCGCGTGATCCGTGTACGCCTGCCGAAGCAGCGCGGCGGAACCACTGGCGCGGACGTCGTCGGCGTACTCCTCCGCGTGCTGCACCGGGACGAGACCGTCGTCGGTGGTGTGCATCGTGAGCACCGGCATGTCCAACCGTCCGCTCAGCGTGGAGGTTCGGGTCATCCAGCGGTACGCCGCGGGGTCGGCGGTCACGTTCGCCGTACGCGTCAGCAGGTTCAGGTCGGCCCGCAGATCCGCACCGGCCCGCTGGTAGAGCTGTGCCACCTGGGGAAGGCGTTCGGACTCGGCGAGTTGCCGCCAGTAGTTCACGCCCTTGTTCGACGTCGGGTTGCCGCCCGCGCTCCGTTCCATGTCAGCACGGCCGAGCAGGATGAACGGCAGGATCGCGCGCAGGTTCTGGTACTGGCCCACCACCTGCGCGTCGATGTCGCCCGGTGCGGGTTTCGGCTGCCCCGGAACCCAGGCCGGCTCCTGGTACAGGGCCGCGATCAGGGCGGTCCGGGCGCGACCGGCCGGGCTGGCCTGCGCCTGGTCCAGAGCGGCGATCATCCGCTCCGCCGTGGCGGCGGCCTCGGCGGGGCCGGTGAACTCGACGAGCTTGACCTGCTGCCCCGCGAGGAGCAGCTGCGCGATCGCGTGCGACCCGTCCAGCTGGTAGTTGTGCAGGTCGATCCCGCCACCCATCAGACCGCAGGTGGCGACGGCGCCGTCCAGCCGCCGGCCTCCTCGTTCCGCGAGCTGTCCGGTGACCATGCCGCCGAAAGACGTACCGAGCGCGATGGCGCGGCGCGGCCGGCCGATGATCTCGGTGACCGCCTGAAGCGTGTCGAGCCCGTCCTGCGCGGCGGTGTCGGCGACCCATCCCGGGCGGGAGTACGAGGACCCGGCCAGCGCGTAGCCACGGGCGAGCAGAGCCTCCGCGACGGCCGGGTCGGGGCTGTTGACCGGCGGGTTGTTCGGCGTGGGGTTGTAGCCGTGGCTGTAGAGCAGCAGCGTGCCGTTCCAGTTCGCCGGCACGTCCGCGATCCAGGTCGCGCCGTTCGGCAGGACTCCGTCGTACCGGGTCGCCGGTGCGGCTTGTGCTGCGGCGGGCATCAGGCCCAGCACGGCCAGCAACGTGACCATCGTGGCGGCGAACAGTCGTCGGACGGTCTTCACCACCAAGAAGTTAGGCACAATCGTGTCGACCGTCAAGAGAGTGACGAACTACCTGGATGCCACTAAACGGCTTCCGGCCACACCAGCACGGCGGATCCCCAGGTGAGACCGCCACCGAACGCGGTCAGCAGCACCCTCTCCCCCGCGTGGATCTCCCGGCGTGCCACCGCGTCGGCGAGTGCGAGCGGGATGGACGCGGCACCGGTGTTGCCGACCCTTTCGATGTTGCCGAGGATCTTCTCGTCCGGAATGGACAGTCGGCTGCCGACCAGCGAGAGAATCCGGGCGTTGGCTTGATGTGCGACCACGCGGTCGACGTCCGTCGTCGCCCAGCCCGCGCTTTTCAGCACAGCCAGCGAAGACTCGGTCATCCGGGTGACGGCGTGCTGGTAGACCTCGCGCCCGCTCATCCGGAAATGACGGTCCAGCTCTCCGTACCGGCCCGGCTCCGCCCGGTCCCGCGCACCGCCGCCCGGCACGGTGATGAGGTCGTGGCCATCGCCGTCACTACCCAGGTCGAAGCCGAGGATCTCGCCCGGCTCGCCCCGCTCACCCGCGCGCACGACCACCGCACCGGCCCCGTCGCCGAACACCACGCCGGCGCCGCGGTCGTCCGGGCCGATCAGCGTCGAGTAGACGTCGGCCGCGACCAGCAGCACCCGTCGGGCGACTCCCGACGCGATCATTCCGCTCGCCGTCGCCAGCCCGTACACGAAACCCGTGCACACCGCCGCGACGTCGAACGCCGCGACTCCGGCCAGCCCCAGTTTCGCGGCCAGCGCGGGTGCCATCGCCGGAATCGGGTGGTCCGGCGTGGACGTCGCCACGAGCACCAGGTCCACCGACCTGGTCGCGCACTTGGCCAGCACGGCTTCGGCCGCGGTCAGCGCCAGGTCGCCCGTCGACGTGCCCTCGTCGGCCCAGTGCCGGGTGCCGATCCCGGTGCGCCTGCGCACCCAGGTGTCGCTGGTCTCCCAGTGGGACGGCAGGTCGTCGTTCGACACCACCCTGGGTGGCACGCAGCCCGCTACGGCTTCCAGGACGGGAATCGGGCGCAGGGCGTGCTCGGTCAACGGGTCGTCTCTTCTCAGCATGTGGATGGAACCAAGCGAGAAAGTACCCGAGCCGGACGGGGCCAGGCGTGCCTGGTGCGGTTCATCACGTGACGGCCGCTGAGTTACTCGTCGGTAGCGAATCCGTTGGCACACAAGGATTGCCGACGTGAAACTCACTCAGGTTCGTGCGCTGCTCGAGGACGTCGGCCAGGTAGAGCTTCAGCGCGACGCGAGTCCGGCAACCGTACCGCGAGATGCAGCGCGGTCGGAGCGTCCACATAGGAGTCAGGCGACGCGGGCACCCCGCAGGCTCGTCCTCCGCCACCGATCGAGCAGTCCACATCTGCCGCGCCCAGGCTGGTGCCGTCGCCACCACTGGCGACGGCACCAGCCTGCCGCATCCCCTGCGCGACACCCCCTGCCGCGGCTACACCCGCTCGGCCTCGACCGTCGTCGCGGGCTCGCTACCGGGCTGCCGGCGGTCCTCCAGCGTGATTCCACACTTGCCGGCCAGCGCGACACCCGCGCCGATCGTCGTGGCCACCGGAGCGGCCAGCGCCGCCACCAGCCCGAGAGCCACCGGCACCTCCAGCACCACGTCGTCCTTGCTGTCACGCACGACCACGCGACGGTTCATGCCCTCGCTGACCAGCCCGCGAACGGCGTCGACCACCGAGTCGACAGCGGTACGGGCGGACTCAGGCCTGGATTCGCTCATTGCTCTCCTCGAACTGCGGATTTCCCCTGACGACTCCAGCCTGCCCGCATTCGGGCGATCTGCCATCAGGGTTTCCCCCTGACCTCCGCCTGATCTGCCGGGTCAGGGTTCGATCAGGACGACTGGCACAGCCCCGGCGATGCACCGGCTCGTGATCACCTGCATCATCTGGGCATGCGCAGCTCACTGTTCAACCACGAAGAACGGTCCGTCGAGCCGGGAAGTTTCCAGCTGCAGAACGACCGCATGCTCAAGGTGGATCTCACCGGCAGCGGCGGCTTCTTCTTCGCCAAGCAGGGATCGATGGTCGCCTACCAGGGTGACGTCGACTTCGCCTACGAAGGCGCCGGCGGCCTCGGCAAGCTGTTCAAGAAGGCCTTCACCGGTGAAGGCATGTCGCTGATGAAGGTGTCGGGCAGCGGCGACGTGTTCCTCGCCCAGGACGCCGACGAGATCTTCGTGCTGTACCTGGAGGATGAGGCCGTCACCGTGAACGGCAAGAACGTGCTCGCCTTCGACAGCACGCTCAAGTGGGACATCAACCGCACCGAAGGGGCGTCGATGCTCAGCGGTGGCCTGTTCAACACCACGTTCACCGGCACCGGTGCGCTGGCCGTGACCGCGTACGGGACGCCGGTCGTGCTGAACGTGGACGTGCCGACGTACGTCGACATGCAGTCCGCTGTTCTCTGGTCCACCTCGCTGCAGTCGTCGATCCGCAAGACGGCCAAGCTCGGCGCTGTCATCGGGCGCGGCTCGGGCGAGGCGTACCAGCTCGCGCTCTCGGGTCAGGGCATCGTCGTCGTGCAGGCGTCCGAAGGTCACCCGGTGCCGACCGCGCAGTGACGCCCCTCAGACGAGGTCGACCACCTCGTGCAGGCGCAGCCGCCGGTTCAGCGCACCGACGGCTCGGGCGACAGCGGTGCGAGGAAGCAGGCGCGCGACCCACGTCATCGCGCGGTTGAACCCCCGGCTCGGACAGGACACTGCGCGTCGCCGGGCGTAGTCGTCGAGCGTCCTTCGCGCGATAGTGGCGGGAAGGTCGGCGGCGGCCGGGTTGATCTTGGTCGTGGTACCGGCGAAGAAGCCGGTCGCGATGGCGCCGGGATGCGCCAGGCCCACGTCAAGCCGTCCGCTGCTGCGGTACCGAGCCCTTGACAGTCCTTTGTGGACTCACGTGCGAAGGTGGACCGGCTGCGGCGTGCGCCGGCGTGGCGCAACCGGTCCGGAACGGGGTTGGTCACCTCACCGTGATGTTGGAGTTGCCACTGCTCCGGTATCCCTCGGTCGCCATGATCATGTAGTAGCTGAAGTTGCCCAGCCGCATGCCGGCGCGGTTCCACGCGTCGAAGTGGTTGCCGGTGGTGATGGATCCGCCGGTCCGCTTCTGCTGCCGGACGCTCCAGAACTGCGGGAAGGTCTTGTTGCCTTCGACGGAGGGCGCGTTGTAGCGCATCGTCTGGTAAATGTCGTACGTGCCACCGTCACTGGTGACCGTGCCCTTGTAGGTGCCGGTGGGCCTATAGGTGCCCCAGTTGTCGACGATGTAGTACTCGACGAGCGGGTTCGACGTCCATCCGTACAGGGTCAGATACGCATTGCCTGACGGGTTGAAGCTGCCGGAATAGTTCACGGTTCGCCGCGAACCGTTGCTCCAGCCCTTGCCACCGACGAAGTTGCCGACATTGCTCCACGAGGTGCTGTAGTTGCCGCCGGAGCCGAACTCCATGCAGACCCTGCCGCCACCATCGGTCCAGAACGAGTAGTAGTAGCCGCCGTTGTTGCCGGTCTGGCTCGAGCACGTGGCGGTGATACCCACATCAGCGCCGGCGACGCCGGGCGTCAACGCCATGACCAGCGCGGCGCAGACACCGCGGAGGAGCAGTGCGACACGGCCGCGTTTGCGGCTCGACCGCCGAAAATTGGCTTCACCCATATGCGGTACTCCTCGTCATTGAGGTTGGCACGGCAGCCAGGCAGCGCGATGCGACCGGTGAACGCAAATGGTGATCGTGATGATGGCCGCCGTCGGTGCCGGCCCACTCGCCGAGCAGGCCGGCGGTGCGGTTACGACGGTCAGCCCGGATGCGGCGGGACCCACGTCGACCGTGGCCGAACCGTTATCGACACTAGCAGTGCCGAGGCGACTCCGTAAGGTTGCCGAGATGTTTCGAAACCCTTTGTCGGGAAGGCTTTCTGTCGTTTTGTGCGAGCTAAAAATTTAGCCGTCGAAGGGCTCACAACACCAAGTGGCCGGCCTTCGTTGCAGGCGTGGAACCGAGGGTGTCCAGTTGGTGCTGGACGCGTCCTCGACACGGTGCTGGACCCGGTACAGCTCCGGTGCGCGATGCCACGCGGCGCGGGCCTGCGGCTCGTCGGCGAGGGCGTGCGTCTGGCCGAGGTGATCGAGGATGTCGGCTTTCCAGTAGGTCTCACCGAGGTCGCTGCACAGGTCGAGGGCCTGCCGGTAGTGCGCGCGAGCCCCGCGGTGGTCGCCGGCGTGCCGGGCGAGGTTGCCCAGACTGTCCAAAGTGGCCGCTTCACCGGAACGGTCGTTGTTGTCGCGGAACAGGATGAGCGCGGCTTGACAGGCATTGCCGGCCTGCACGAGGTGTCCCAGCTAGGCGGAGTACCGGCGCGCACATCTCCTCAACCCTCATCGCGGCGACGGCCTGGCGGTAACGCCCGATCTGGTGTCACATGTGGACGGTGAGCGGGGACACCGCCAGGGACTTTCGCTCGCGACCGGTGGCGGCGAGCGGCTTGACGACCCACTGGACAACTGCCCCGCCGAGGATGAGGCTGGGAGATGGTAGGAGCGCACGCTGGGCCAGGACGTGGGGCGTACGCGGGCCGGTACTCGAGGAGGCTACGTGGGACTCACCGAGCACGAGAAGCGCGAGCTGAGCGCGATAGAACAACACCTCGCGGAAGACGATCCCGCGTTCGTGACGAAGCTGAACACGCCGTCGTGGCACCTGCGGCTGTCCGGCACCGCGCTGTTCATCCTGGGCCTGTTGACGACCTACGTGGCCGGCCTCGTGCTCTTGGCCACGGGCGCCACGCTCTCGTCGTGGCCGCTGATCGCGATCGGCGCCGCCGTGACCTCCGTCTACCCGGTGAAGGTCACCGCACAAGCGGTGAGTGAGCATCAACGCGGCAGCTAGTAGTCCGTCCGGGTGAGAATCGGTGCCGGAACGGGAACGGACGCTACCGCGTGTGGTTCCGCCGAGGTATGCCTTTGCGTTATGCAGACCAGGAAGGCGGCACTCGGCTCCGCCGGGTTCTTCGTGCTTGCGCCGGGTGGCGTCGCGGGGGTGATCCCCTGGCTGCTCACCCGCTGGCGGATGGAGCCGTTCTGGCTGCCGTTGCGGATTCTCGGCGTGGCCGTGCTGGTGCTCGCACTCACGGTGCTGATCTCCGCGTTCGCCCGGTTCGTCACCGAGGGCTTCGGCACTCCCGCACCCGTGGCCCCGCCGGACCGGCTCGTGGTCGGTGGCCTCTACCGGTTCGTGCGCAATCCGATGTACCTGGCGGTGCTCTCGCTGATGCTGGGGCAGACGCTCCTCTTCGGACAGTGGATCCTGCTGCCCTACGCCGCGATCGTGAGCCTGGCGTTCGCCGTGATGGTCCGCTTCCACGAGGAACCCGTCCTGCGACGCGATTTCGGCACCCAGTACGACTCCTACCGGGCCGCTGTCCCCGGATGGTGGCCTCGGCTGCGCCCCTGGCACCAGAACTGATCCGTGCCGGGTCACCGCGTCCTGCTGCGCCGCCGGATCAGCAGCACAGCACCGGCCAACAGCGCGCCGAGCACGATGACGAACGGGACCGGCCCGATCGCGGTGAACCAGTCGACGAGAAGTCCCTGCAGCCGTCCCGCCGCGTCGACCACCGGGTCGGCGGCATCGGCGTCGCCCAAGAACAACCGCAACTCGTAGACGCCGTAATAGGCCACGTACAACCCGACGAGCACGAGCAGCACGCCGCCGAGCCGGGACACGTGCGGCAGCAACGAGCGAGCCCGTCGCGTCACCACGTCGCTGGCCAGCGCGGTGGCGATCGCGAGCACCGTCACCACCAGACCCATGCCCACCGCGTAGGCGAGGAACGCCGTGACACCCTCCAGCAGATCACCGCTGCGCAACGTCGACCCGGCGACAGCGAGGAACGGGCCGATCGTGCACGACAACGACGCGATCGCGTACGCCACGCCGTAGCCGAACATCGACCCGACATGCCGGTTCGGCGCTCCCCTGGCCGGTTTGGGCAGCAGCAGCGTGATCTCCCGGCCCGCCAGCATCAGCACGCCCAGCACGACGAGCGCGAGGCCGATCACCACGGTCACGAACGGCAGGTAGCGCTGCACCGACGACGCGACCACCGAGAACACCAGGCCGAACAGGCCGAACACCGTGACGAACCCGAGCGTCATCATCGCGCTGGACACCACGGCACGGGTCAGCAACCGCGCACGGGACTGTTCGCTCGCACCGGTCACGACCAGCGCCAGGTAGGCGGGCAGCATCGCGAACCCGCACGGGTTGACCGTGGCGACCATGCCGGCCACCACGGCCACCAGCAGCGTCTGCGTCATGCCAGCTTGCTCAGCCGCTGCTTCAGGTCCTGCTCGGACAGCTGGCTGGTCACGACCTCGACCTGGCCGGAGCTGCCGACGAACGCGTAGGCGGGTTGAGCGGTCACACCGAACCGCTTCCACACCGCGCTGTCCACGTCGGCGACGTGCTGGAACGACTGCAGGCCGTACTTCTGCACGAACTGCTGCATCGCGGGCACCTGGTCGAGCGCGGCGACACCGAGGAAAGTCACCTTCTCGCCGTGCTCCTTCTGCGCCGCCGCCATGCCCGGCGCCTCGCGCTGGCACTTGGGACACCACGGCGCCCAGAACCACAGCACGACCGGCTTGCCGGCCAGTTCGGCGCCGTTGAGGTCCTTGCCGTCGACGGTCTTGGCGGTGAACTTCAGCTGCTCCGGCGCGGCGACGGCGGACGTGCCGCTCGGGGGCGTGCTGGTGCTCGTAGAGGTCGCTGCCGGTGGACCGGAGGTGGGACCTGGTGAGCCGGCCGGACCGCCACACGCGGTCAGAGCGGCCAGCAGGACGAGCGAACCGGCCGTGACGCGAATTCCGAACATGCGCCGATCCTGCCGCACCAGCCGGTGATCAGTTGTTACGAACCGCTGACGGCGGTTCACGCCTGCGCGATCACCACACCGGTGCGGGCGGCACGCAGCACACCCCAGTCGTGGAGGGCCTGAAGAGCCGGCCCCAGGCTCCGGCCCTCCTCGGTGAGCGAGTACTCGACGTGCGGAGGCACCTCGGCCCGCGCCACCAGGCCCGCGTCCTGCAGCTCGCGCAGCCGCTGCACGAACATCTTCTCGCTGATGCCGGGCACCTTGCGGCGCAGCTCGCCATAGTGGTGCGGGCGTTCCTTGAGGTGGGCGAGGATGACCGTCCGCCATTTGCCGCCGATGACGTCGAGGGCAAGCTCGACAGGACAGTGGTACATGGGCGTTCCTCACCAAAAAGTGCGTACTTGCTGGGGCGTTGCGCGTGATGCTGGAGTGGGGATCATGATCAAGGACCAGTCAACACCTTCTCTTTACACCTGGGCCGGTGGCGCCGAGGCGTTGTTGCGGCTGACCGAGGCGTTCTACCGGCGCGTCGCGGACGACGCGGTGCTCGCGCCGGTGTTCGCCGGCATGGATCCCGGTCATGCCCGCTACGTGGCGCTGTGGCTGGGTGAGGTGTTCGGCGGACCCGCCGCCTACACCGCCGAGCGGGGCGGCTATGAGTTCATGCTGGCCAAGCACCTCGGCCGGGCCATCACCGAGGAGCAACGCCGGCGGTGGCTGAACCTGATCATGGATGCCGCGGACGAGGTGGCGCTGCCGGACGATCCCGAGTTCCGTGCCGCGTTCGTCTCCTATCTGGAGTGGGGCACGCGACTGGCGGTGCAGAACTCCGCACCGGACGCCAAGCCCTATCACGGGGCACCCGTGCCGAAATGGGGCTGGGGTGAGGCGCCGCCGTACCTGAAGGAATGAGGTGGAATTCAGGGAAACGGCGTTCGGAGTAAGTGCTTGCTCGGCAAGGCTCGTTGCCCGTGCCTCATCGCCGCTGGATACTGGGACTTCGGTGGGTACTGTCACCTCTGGGGGATTCCATGGCACGTCGTATTCGAGAGCCTGGAAAATTGCGCGGAGCAGTTCTGCTGACCGTGTTTTCTCTGACCGTGCCGGTGGTGTTCACGGCCGCCGCGGCACAAGCGGCACCCCGGCCGAACGCCGTCATCACCTGGAACCTCCATGCCCAGACCGCCGCCTTCGAGGTCGCCCGGCAGTCGCCGACCGCCACCACCCGCAGTTTCGCGATGACGCAGGCCGCGGTGTACGACGCGGTCAACGCGATCGCCGGCGCCCCGTACGAGCCGTACCTGGTCGCGCCCCGCAGCCGGCCGGGCGACTCGGTCCCGGCAGCCGTCGCCACCGCGGCCTACCGCACGCTCGCCTGGCTCTTCCCCGCCCAGGCCGACTCCCTGCGCACGAAGTACGAGGAGTCGCTCGCCGCGATCCCCGACGGTCCTTCCGAGCGCGGCGGCATCGCTGTCGGCGAGGCGACGTCCACGGCCATGATCAACGCCCGTCGCAACGACGGCGCGTTCTCCAACGCCACCTGGCCCGTGGGCACCGCGCCTGGCCAGTGGCGGCCGACGCCGCCGGAGTTCCTCCAGGTCGGCGCCTGGTTCGCCACGCTGAAGCCGTTCGTCACCGACCCCAGGCCCCACCGCACCCCTGGACCGCCGGCCCTGACCAGCGCCGCCTACGCGCGCGACCTGAACGAGGTCAAGGCTCTCGGCTCGGCCACCAGCACGACGCGCACGCCCGAGCAGACCGAAGCGGCGATCTGGTGGGACGACCCGCGGCTGGTGGAGTGGTCGATCAAACGTCAGCTCGCCACGACCCACCGGCTCGGCGCCCTGCAGACCGCCCGCCTGTTCGCGATGGTGGACACCGCCACCGCCGACGCGCTCATCGCCTGCTACCAGGAGAAGAAGCGCTGGAGCTTCTGGCGTCCGGTGACCGCGATCCCGCTCGCCGACACCGACGGCAATCCCGCCACCGACGGCGATCCGGCCTGGACCCCGCTGCGGACCACCGCGCCGTCGCCGGAGTACCCGTCAGGGCACGCCTGCTTCACCGCCGCCACCACGACCGCCCTGCGCACGTTCTTCGGCCGCGACGACCTGTACTTCAGCGCCCACAGCGCCGACTCCGGCACCACTCGTCACTACCGCAGCCTTTCCAAGGCCATGGCCGAGCTGAAGCAGGCCAGGGTCTGGGCCGGGGTGCACTACCGCTTCGCTTCCGAGGACGGGCATCGGCTCGGCGCCGGGGTTGCCCGCGACGTCCTCGACCACGCCTTCGGCCCCGCGAAGTAGTCGCTGAGCAGGTCCGGGACGTCGCGGTGGAGGCGACCTCCAGCGCGTCCGGACTGCGCCGTGACCTCCGCGCCCTGACTCCCGGCGGCGTGTGCACCGCCGTCGGGTACTACCCTGCCTCCGGCACGCGGGTGCCGTTGATGCACATGTACGCCACCGACGCGACGTTGCGTCTCGGGACGTGGTCCTGGTCCCCGAGGTCGGCCAGTTTCGCCCAGGCCGCGCGGCCCGGCTTCCAGGTGCACTTCGTCGAACGCTGTCCGTTCTGCCCCTCCTCGACACCGGCGTGTTCACCGAGGAGAAGGTCGCCGCCAGCCGGACACGTTTCCACGCCTGAGCGTCACACCGGCTCGATCGAGATCGAGCCGAGGGCGCGGTGGATCAGGGAGGGAAGGTCACCCTCGTGACGAACCCACTCGTCCAGGGAGACGCGGACCGAGGCCATCGCCAGCGCCGCGAGCAGATGTTGCCGCGGATCGCGTTCGGTGGCATCGGGAATGCGCGGTACGAGCAGTTCGGCGATGGCGTGCTCGTACCGCTGGTACGCCCGCGCGGTCCAGGCGGCGAGTGCGGGTGACCCGCGCGTGAGCCCGGCCAGTTCCCGGATCTGACCCGCGTGCGCGGGGAACTGGTCCGCGAGCTCGGTGAAGGCGGCCACCAGCGCCTCCTTCGCGGGCAGGTGACCGGGCTGACGGGCGATCGCCTCGGTCACCAGGGTGAGCCAGGGACCGGCAACCCCTTCCGCGACAGCGCTTTCCTTCGAGTCGAAGTAGCGGAAGAACGTCGCGCGCGCGACTTCGGCGTCCTGCGCGATCTGGTCGACCGTGGTGTTGCCGACCCCTTGCTCGCCGGCGAGCCGCGCCGCCGAAGCGGCGATGCGCGCGTAGGTCGCCCGTCTCTTGCGAACAGCGAGACCGTCCGCTTCACTATGAGACATAGTCTCATTCTGGACTAAGTCTCATAGTGTGGCAAAAGAGGGGGCTCACATGGGAGTGAACCAGCGCGGGCAGATCATGATGTCCACCGACGAGATCGCCCAGTTCCTCATCGAACAGCGGGTCGCCACCCTCGCCACGATCGCCCCTTCCGGACAGCCCCATCTCGTCGCGATGTGGTACGCGGTGATCGACGGCGTGCTGTGGTTCGAGACCAAGGCCAAGTCGCAGAAGGCCGTGAACCTGCGCAGTGACGACAGAGTCACCGTGATGATCGAGACCGGTCACACCTACGACACGTTGCGCGGCGTCGCACTGGAAGGACACGCCACGATCGTCGACGACCCCGACGCGCTGTGGGCGGTCGGCGTGAGCGTGTGGGAGCGCTACACCGGGCCCTACACCGAGGAAGCCCGGCCGATGGTGGAGCTCATGCTCGCCAAACGTGTCGCTGTGCGGGTCGACGTCACCAGGACCCGGTCGTGGGATCACCGCAAGCTCGGCCTGCCCGCGCTTCCGCTTGGTGGCAGCACCGCCGCCCATTTGTGAGGTCACGCCCGGTTCTGTGGCTCCGCGACGCGTTGCTCAGCATTCTCGTTGTGGCAGATCGCCACCAGCGCGATGTCATCAGTCGCCGGCCGGTCGCCGACCATCGTGGCCATGACCTGGATGCAGACCGCCTCCGCGCCCGTCGGGGTGACGACGCCACGCAGCCGCTCGAGACCGGCGTCGAGGTCCTGCCCCCGGCGTTCCACGAGCCCGTCGGTGTAGAGGACGACCAGCGCACCCGGCGGCAGTTCGACGGTCGTGCTTCGGCGGCCGGTGCTGCCGAGAGCGAAACCGATGGGCGGATCGACCCGGACGTCGGCGAACCGGGCTTCACCTCCCGGCAGCGCGACGACCGGAGGCAGGTGCCCGGCCACGGCGAGACTCATCCGGTGGGCCCCCGTGTCGATGACCGCGTAGGCGACGGTGGCCATGGTCTCGTGCTCGAAGTGGCTGGCCTTCCGGTCGAGCTTGCCCAGGACCTCGGCCGGATCGGGATAGTCCAGCGCATAGGCGCGCAACGCGCTCCTCAATCGTCCCATGACGACCGCGGCACGCAGTCCGTTGCCGACGACGTCGCCGATCACCACGCCCATGCGCTCACCGGGCAGCTCGAACACGTCGTACCAGTCGCCACCGACACCGCTTTCCGCGCCCGCGACGTAACGGGCCGCCAGCTCCCAGCCCTCTCTGCTCGGCAGGCGTGCGGGGAGCAGGCTCTCCTGCAGCATCGTGGCCGCGGCGCGTTCGGACCGCGTCCGGTCCATGGTCACCGCGATGGCGAGACGATCGGCCACGAGCTGCAGCGCCTCGATCTCCTCGCCGGTGAACCGGCGGGACGTGGTGCTGCCGACGTGGACCACCCCGGTCAGCTCACCCTCGGCGATCATCGGCACGCCGAGCAGCACCTGCAGACCGTGCTCCCACAGCAGCGGGTTGACCACTGTGGACTCGTCGACGTGCTCGATCTGCAGTGGTGCCCGCGACTGGGCCACGCGGCCCGCGAAGCCCTTGCCGACCGGCACGCGGACTCCCTGGAAGACCTCCTCCTCGAGGCCTGAGGTGGCCTTCGCCACCAGCTGCGTGCCGCTGCGATCCAGCAGCAGGACGGTGACGGTGTCGACCGTGAACAGCTCACGGGAGCGCTCGAGCAGGAACGTCAGGAGTTTGTCGAGATCGAGTTCCTTGAGCGTCCCGTCCGTGACGGCGTCGAGCACGCGCTCCCGGATCGACGAACTCCTGGCCTCAGCCATTTCACCACCGTCTCCGCCGGGCACAGCCACGACGCCACGTCGTGCGATCACCAGTTTCCCATGCCCCGGGCTCGGCAGGGCCCGGTGCTCGTCGACGGGTACCGGACCTGGCACATCCGAGTTTCCATTCGTCCAAGGCGGGTGATGCGGACCACTGCCACGATGACGCCCATGGCTACGTGGGATGACGTGGTGACGATGGCGTCGCGGCTGCCGGAAGTCGAGCAGTCGACGTGGTTCCGGACACCTTCGCTGAAGGTGGCGGGCAAGGGGTTCGCGCGGCTGCGGGAGGAGGCCGAGGGCGGGCTCGTGCTCATCTGCGACCTGGACGAGAAGGCGGCGCTGCTCGCGTCCGGCGACCCCGCCTTCTACACCACCCCGCACTACGACGGGTACGGGGCGATCCTGGTCGACCTGGCGAAGGTCGACACCGGCCAGCTGGCCGAGCTGGTCGAGCAGGCGTGGCGGCTCAAGGCGCCCGCCCGCGCCCGCAAGGCGCTCGACCGTGAGTGAGGCACTGGCCGCCGCCCGGCGGATCGCCGACGAGGTCCTGTTCACCGCCGCGCCCTCCGTCGACACCGCCGACCGGGTTCCGCGTGGCCACCTCGATCTGCTGGCAGAGCGGGGTTTCTACGGCCTGGCGTCTCCTGAGACCACTTTGGACGTACCGGACTACGCCGCGGTGCAACGGATCGTGGAGATCCTCGCCGGAGGATGTCTCACCACGGCGTTCGTGTGGGTGCAGCACCACGGTGCGGTGATGGCGGTTGCGAAGTCCGGCAACGAGGCTCTCCGGTCGAAGTACCTGGCCGATCTCACCGCGGGCCGGGTTCGCGCCGGACTCGCCGCCGGTGCCGCCGTCCGGCCGGGACCGCCGCTGCTGCGTGCCACGCCGGTCGACGGTGGCTGGATCTTCGACGGCACGGCGCCGTGGGTGACCGGGTGGGGCATGGTCGACCTGCTGCACATCGCGGCTCGCGACGACAACGACGTCCTCGTGTGGGCACTGGTCGACGCCGTCGAGAGCGCGGGCGTCACCACGACGCCGGTGGAGATGGTCGCGGTGCAGGCCAGCCGGACGGTGACGATGAAAGTCGAGCGGTTGTTCGTACCGCATGACCGTGTCACGTCCACGATGCCCCGAGCAGAGCACCTGGCGGGCGACCCGGAGTCGGTGCGGTTCACCGGCTCGCTCGCACTTGGAGTGGCAAACCGGGCGATCCGGCTGGCCGGCTTCGGCCACACCGAGCTCGACGCCGTCCGGGAGCACCTGCACAGCGCCGCTCATGACGCCGTTCCCCTGGCGCGAGCGGCCGCGGCGGAGCTGGCGTTGCGGATGGCGGCCGCGCTCGTCGTGCACGACGGAAGCCGGGCGGTGCTGGCCCAGGAGCACGGACAGCGGCTTCTGCGCGAGGCCGGGTTCCTGCTCGTGTTCGGGTCCCGGCCGGCGATCAAGGCGGCATTGCTAGACCGTTTCCGCAATGATTGATTTTGGTCAACACTGAAGTTATTGAGGGCATCATCGCAAGGCACGCCGTGCCGCGAAAGGACCAGATCTGTCGCTGCTGTCTGCGCCGGGACGTGGCGAGCACCTCGCGTAGCCGGGTGGTCCCGACGGAGTCATTTGGGCCGATACCCACTTTTTCCAGTTATGAAACGCCTTCTGCGACGACTTCCTGACGGGCGCACCGTGCGCCTGCACAAGGCTTGTCTCGGATGAGAGGGGCTTTGTGAAAACCTCGGGCAGACGCGTCGTACGACGCGCGCTTGCAGGGATCGTGGTGGCCGCCACAGGGCTGACGACCGTCGTGGCGACGGCCTCGGCGGCAGAAGGGGTCGTCATCGCCGCACCGGCGGGGAAGGCGATCGCGGATCAGTACGTGGTCGTGCTCCGCGACGGCGTGGCGGCGGCGAGCGCGGGCTCGCTGGCCAAGCAGTACAACGGGAAGGTGACCGCGAGCTGGCAGCACGCGCTGCAGGGTTTCGCGGTCAACGCCAACGCCGCCAACGCCAAGGCGCTGGCGCGTGATCCGCGTGTGACGGCGGTGTACCAGGACGCCGTGGTCAAGGTGGACGGCGTTCAGGTGAACCCGCCGTCGTGGGGTCTCGACCGGATCGACCAGCGGAACCTGCCGCTGGACCAGCGTTACCACTACGGGCCGACCGCGCCGGGCGTGCACGCCTACGTGATCGACACGGGTATCCGCGTGTCCCACACGACGTTCGGCGGACGCGCGAGCTGGGGCACCAACACCACGGGAGACGGCAACAACACCGACTGCAACGGCCACGGCACGCACGTGGCGGGCACGATCGGCGGCCAGGAGTACGGCGTGGCGAAGTCGGTGCGCCTCGTCGCCGTGAAGGTGCTGAACTGCGGCGGCAGCGGCAGCTTCGCCGGCGTGATCAGCGGAGTGGACTGGGTGACCGCCAACGCGGTCAGGCCGGCGGTGGCGAACATGAGCCTGGGCGGTGGCGCGTTCGACCCGTTGGACACCGCGGTCCGCAACTCGATCGCGTCGGGCATCACCTACGCCGTGGCGTCGGGCAACTCCAACACCGACGCCTGCCAGACCTCGCCTGCCAGGGTTGCGCAAGCCCTGACGGTGAACGCCACGGGCACCAACGACGCCAGGGCGTCGTTCTCGAACTTCGGTGGCTGCACCGACCTGTTCGCACCGGGCGTCGGCATCACGTCGTCGTGGAACACGAGCGACACGGCGACCAACTCGATCAGCGGCACCTCGATGGCCACTCCGCACGTGGCCGGCGTGGCGGCGCTGTACCTCCAGCGGCATCCCGCGGCCCCTGCCCAGCGAGTGCACGACGCCGTCCTCCGCACCGCGACGGCCGGTGTGGTCGGCGGTCCCGGCGCGGGTTCACCGAACCGGCTGCTGTACTCGCTGTTCACCCAGTGGGGTCCGGAAGGCGACTACAACGGTGACGGCACAACGGATCTGACGGTCTGGCGGCCGTGGGAGGGCAACTGGTACGTACGCGGAATCAGCACCACGCAGTGGGGAGTCGGTGCCGACATCCCCGTTCCCGGTGACTACAACGGGGACGGCGTGACCGATTTCGCGGTGTGGAGGCCTTCTGAAGGCAACTGGTACGTGCGCGGCATCGGCACGGTCCAGTGGGGCGTCGGCGGGGACATCCCGGTTCCCGGCGACTACAACGGCGACGGCGTCACGGACTTCGCCGTGTGGCGGCCTTCCGAAGGCAACTGGTACGTGCGCGGGATCAGCACGACCCAGTGGGGCGTTGGCGGTGACATCCCTGTCGCGGCCGACTACAACGGTGACGGCATCACGGATCTCGCGGTCTGGCGGCCTTCCGAAGGCAACTGGTACGTGCGCGGGATCAGCACCACGCAGTGGGGCGTTGGCGGTGACGTTCCTGTTGTGGGTGACTACAACGGTGACGCCGTCGCGGATCTCGCGGTGTGGCGGCCGTCGGAAGGCAACTGGTACGTGCGTGGAATCAGCACGACCCAGTGGGGCGTCGGCGGGGACATCCCGGTTCCCGGCGACTACAACGGCGACGGCGTGACCGACCTCGCCGTGTGGCGCCCGTGGGAAGGCAACTGGTACGTGCGCGGCATCAGCACGACCCAGTGGGGCGTCGGCGGGGACATCCCGCTCGCCTCGTAGCTCGGCAACGCGGTTGATCGCCCGGCAGGTCAGCGACCGGCCGGGCGATCCTCGGTAGCCTGTCGGCGTGATTCTCTCCAGCGCCCGTCTCTCGATCCGGCCGTTCGCCGCCGAGGACGCGCAGACGTTGGCGGACTACCGGTCGGATCCGGACGTGGCGCGCTACCAGGGCTGGAGCACGCCGTTCCCGGTCGAGACGGCGGCGCGGCTGATCGCGGAGTTGACCGATCCCGCCGAGCCGGGCTGGTTCCAGTACGCGGTCGACCTCGACGGAACCCTGATCGGTGACATCGGCGTCAGCACGCACGAGAACCTCATGCAGGCCGACATCGGCTACACGATCGCCCCGGCGCATCAGGGCCGCGGCTACGCCACCGAAGCCCTGCAGCGCATGTTGCAGCACCTGTTCCTCGACCGCGGGCTGCACCGCGTGTCGGCCGAGTGCGACGCCCGCAACGAGCGTTCGGCGAAACTGCTGGCACGGCTGGGTTTTCGCCGGGAGGGCCATCGGGTCGAGCACACCTGGATCAAGGGTGAGTGGACGGACGACCTCCTGTTCGGCATGCTGGCCAAGGACTTCGGCACGCCGGACCGTCCGGTCAGGACAGAAAGCCGCCGTACCGGCCGTTGCGGACAGCGGCCTTCTGCTGCTCGTTGAAGTGGGTGTTCGGATAGTTGTAGAACGACGCGGACATTGGCGTGCCGTCGGTGTACGTCGAGTCGGGGAGGCCGAACGCGTGCCCGAGCTCGTGCACCATCCCGCCGTACCAACGGTTCATCGGGCCGTTGACACCCGCGTCACCGTCGGCGTCATGGCCGGACAGGATGACCCAGCCGTTGCCGCCACCGCCGCCGGCGCCCGGTCCCTCCGCGCTGACCTCGCCCACGTTGATCCACCGGCTGTCCGGTGCGCCCAGCCCGAGCTTGCGGATCAGCTCCTGCTGCATGTTGAACACCGACCACCAGTACCGGTCCGGTCCGTTGGGCGTGTTCTCGTACCAGCTGCGGTCGCGGTCGCCGGTGACGACCTCGACCACCGGGGAGTTGAGCTGGAACGTCTTGCCCAGCTCCTGCTTGTAGTACCTCTGGGCCTCCCGCATGACGCGGGCGATGCCGTCCGGACAGCGCTGGTCGAAGGGAACGTCGTAGGGCCTCAGCCAGTACACCCGCACGGTCTTTTCCGGCGGCGCCGCCTGGATCACGTCCGACGCGTCGGCCACCGGGGCCAACGGAGTCATGACGACGAGGACGGCCACCAGCGCGAGCAGAACCGCTCGGGCAGGCCGGGTGCGGTGCCAGAACGCAACATCGGGTCCTCACCTCGATTGTCGGCCGGAGAATGCACCGCCGACCGGAGGCCAGCGGTGCGGAAATGCGCGCGGCGGCCAGCTCTTTTGAACATAAGACTCGACTTGACCTGCGTCAACGCCGAAATAGTTTTCGGAACTCGACAATTCTTGACGGTGCCCGCCGCTGAAAAGTTTTCGACATCGCCTCTCCCCTTCCGTCAGCTCGGATCGTTTCCGCTCCATTCCTGCCAGGTGCAGGGTGGGGAGGCGCGGGCTTCGCACCTGCCCCTGAGCTGTGCCCGGTTCAGTCAGCTCGAGGTAGCCGTGAGTGGATGTGGCCTCTTGTCGCAGAATCCGGAGTGGACCGCTTCGGCGGCGATCTGGTCGACGCGCACTTCGTTGGCGCGCATGGACAACAAGTGGTCGACGATGGTGGTGATCGCGCTCGGCCGCAGTGGCGGCCTGCGGTTCCGCGACCTGCGCGCCACGGTCGAGGGCATCAGCGCGAAGGTGCTCACCGAGACGCTGCGGGATCTGGAACGCGACGGACTCGTCGCGCGGCACGAGTACGCCGGGATGCCGCCCAGGGTCGAGTACGAGCTGACCGAGCTGGGGCGCACGCTGCACCTGCCGCTGCAGGCACTGGGCCTCTGGGCGGAGGAACACGCCGCACAGGTGCTCGCGGCGCGGGAGGCCTACGACTCAGCTCGTCGCTGAACCAGCGTCGAATCGCGCCTGCCTGCCATGACCTGGCGATTCGACTCAATTCGACTCGTGGAGCGTCGAACGACCTGCCCATGTGCATTGACCACCAATGAAGTTGGGTCTACTTTCCCGAGCACTGCTCGCATCCGCGTATTGCGTGCCAGCCGCACGGGGGAACGATGAATGGCAGGCGATGGAAGGCCGCGGTGCTCACCGCGGCACTCCTCACCGCGGCTTGCGTCAGCGAACCGGCCCCTCCGGTCCGCAGCACCGAACCGGCCGCGGAGCCGCCCATCGCCCCACCCACCCTCACGGACACCCTGACCGTGCGAGGAGTCCCCGACGGACGCACCGTTCTGCTGTCGGACACGACCCGGATCCAGATCGAGGGACTCGCCGCGCCAGAGGAGTGCTGGGCCACCGCCGCCACCACCTTCGCCAAAGGGCTCCTGCTGGACAAGCCCGTGCGGATCGAGCGGGTGCCGGGCGGCGTGTCTCCCCTGCGGCTCCAGGACGGCACCGAGTACGCGCTGTTGGCTGTGCGCCAAGGCATCCTGCGCACCGACTCGCCGAACGACGCCGCGTTCGCCGATGCGGAGGCAGCGGCGTCGAAGGCCGGGCTGGGCCTCTGGGGTCCGCCCTGCCGCGGCCAGGCGACGACACCCGCACCGCCACCGGCCACCACACCCCCGCCCGGCACTCCTGCTCCCCGGCACGGATGCGGCGTCAGCTACCGCGTCACCCACCAGGCGACGAACGGCTTCCGCGCCGAGGTCGTGATCACCAACACCGGGAACGTCGCGGTCACGGGCTGGACCCTGCGGTGGAGGTTCACCAGCGGGCAGGTCGTGGCGCAGGTGCGGCACGCGAAGATCAGTCAGTCCGGTTCGGACGTGAGCGCCATCAACCTCCCCGAGTTCGCCGCGATTCCCACCGGCGCCACGCGCTCGTTCGTGTTCACCGCGATGCAGATGTCGGACAACCCGGCTCCGAAGTCCTTCACCCTCAACGGTCACTCGTGCACCGTCAGCTGAAGACACACCTGTCGGTTACGTTGAGGTAACCGGCGGCCTGATGCGACTCTGGGGGCGGCCACCACCGCACACCTCGATGAACCTCTTGAACGCCATTGGCCCCGGTGGCGGCGCGGCGGGCGGCCGCATCATCGCCACCGGGAGCCCTGGCCGGATCGCCGGTGTGCCGGACAGCGCCACCGGCCGCTATCTGCGCGACCACCTCGCCAGGGCGGCGACCTGAGCTCGCGGATCAGAACATCGTGTTGTCGTTCGCGGAGGTCTCCGGCACGTCCTGGACCACGTCCCAATGCTCGACGATCTTCCCGTCGGGACGCACCCGGAAGATGTCCACGACGGCCTGACCGCGATCGGTCGGGCTCATCCGGTAGTGCGAGTGGACGGCGACGAGGTCGCCTTCCGCGACCACACGCTTGCGTTCCACGATCATCTGAGGGAACTGGCTGAAGAACGCGGCGAACATCTCCCGCAGCCCGGCGGAGCCGCTCGGGATAGCGGGGTTGTGCTGGTGGTACTCCGGCGCCAGGTACCCGACCGCGTCGGTGTCCTTGCGGACCAGGAGCTGGTCGAAGTAGCCGGTCACGACCGCCTTGCTCGACGCGGTCCACCACCGCGGCCCCGGTTGGTTCGTCCGCGGTGCGCTCACCGTGGAGAACATGTCGTTGCCGCTGACCGACGTCTCGGGCACCTGCTGGACCACGTCCCAGTGCTCGGCGATCATGCCGTCGCGGTCGAAGCGGAAGATGTCGACCACCGCCGTACCCCTGGTACCTGGCGTGAGGACCACGTTGGAGTGCACCAGGACCAGGTCACCCTCGGTGATCACGCGCTTCACGTCGTACTTCAGGTCGGGGAACTGGGTGACCAGCGGGCCGGCGAAGGCTTTGAGGGCCGCCGTGCCGTTCGGGGCCAGCGGGTTGTGCTGGATGTAGTCCGGGCGGATGTACCGGTCCACCACCGAGGTGTCGCCGTCCTCGAAGAGCCGCTTGAGCACCTTCACGACGATGGCCTTGTGCAGGCCGAGATTTTCCGTCTGCCAGGAGTGGGCCCTCGCCGGACTCGATGCCGACGCCGGCGCGGTTCCGGCCATGCCGCCCACCGTCACCGCAGCCAGTACGACGGCTGCGACCTTCCTCGACGTGGCACTGCGAGTGCGCATCTGTCTCCTCCAACGTTCGTAGGCGCGTTGTCGACAGCGTACGTCAAATATGACAGCGACTGACAAGTCGTCAGTACCTGTCAATTTCGACAGGCGCTACAGTGATGTCGTGACCACCGAGAAGCCGGGACTTCGCGAACGGACGCGCCAGGCGGTCCGCACCCAGCTGATGGCCGTCGCCTGGGGCCTCTTCGTCGAGCGGGGGTACGACGCCACGACGGTGGACGAGATCGCCGCCGCGGTCGGCATGTCCCAGCGCAGCTTCTTCCGCTATTTCAGCTCCAAAGAGGACGTCGTCCTGGTGAAGTTCGAGGCGGTCGGCGCGATGCTGGCCGACGTGCTCGCGAACAGGCCGGCGGAGGAGGACGCGTGGACGGCACTGCGCCGCGCGTTCGACGTGATCGTGGGACCGACTGAACGAGACCCCCGCCACGGCCTGGTCCTGCTGCGGATCACGAGCCAGGCCCCGGCGCTGCGGGCGCGCGTCCTGGAAGAGCAGACGAACTGGCAGGAACTGCTGGCGCCGCTCGTCGCCCTGCGCATGCAGCAACCCGCCGGTGGCGACCTGGGCCCTACTGCGCTCACCGCGGCCGCACTCGCCTGCCTGGTGGTCGCGAACGCGGCCTGGCTGCGCGTCGACGGCACCGAGCCACTGGCCGGATTCCTCGACGACGCCATGAGGACAGTGCGACCGGGCGCGTTCTGAATTCGACGGCGTTCGACGCCGATCGGCTCGAATTGTTGGCGCTAACACCCCTTCTGCACGCCAATACCGTTCGCAGCCGTTGACTCCACCACAGGCGGTCGTCAAGATGGACCCACGGTGTTAGCGCTAACATCCCTGCCGCGCTTGTCAACGAGGAGAAGGCGCAGATGTCCAGAGCTGTCTCGAAGGCGACCGCAGTGTTCGCCGTCATCGTCTCGCTGCTCTCCGTCTGGCTGCCGATGCCTGCGGCCGCCGCCGACCCGTTCACGGGCTATCTGATGGCCCACTTCACCGGGGAGTCGGCCACCGGCGAACAGATCTACCTGGCGCACAGCAAGGACGGCCTGCGCTGGAACGACCTGAACAACGGGTCGCCGGTGCTGGTGTCCACTGTGGGCACTCGTGGTGTCAGGGATCCCGCGATCGTGCGCTCCCCCGCCGGTGACCGGTACTGGATCATCGCGACGGACCTGCGGATCGCCGGCGGGACGTCGTGGAGCGACGCCGCCGAGCGAGGAAGCAAGTCGCTGGTGGTGTGGGAGTCGCGGGACCTGGTGAACTGGTCGGCGCCGTGGCTGGTCAACGTCGCGGGCGCGATCTCCGGTGCGGGCAACGCCTGGGCTCCCGAAGCGATCTACAACCCGGCGACCGGCGACTACGTCCTCTACTGGGCGACGAACACCGTGGTGAACGGGGCGTACAAGCACCGCATCTACTACTCGCGCACGCGGGACTTCCGCAGTGTGACCACGCCGCAGGTGTTCATCGAACGCTCGGGCCGCCAGGGGATCATCGACACGCAGATCGTCGAGGTGCCCGGCAGCGTCGGCGGTTACCGCTACTACCGGGCCTCGGCGGACGGCCACATCACGATCGAGGGCGCCAACTCGATCCTCGGCTCGTGGACCAACATCGGGAACCTGTCGCACATGGGCATCTCCAACGGCACGGGTGGCGGCAACGTCGTCGAAGGCCCGATGTGGGCGCAGTTCAACGGCCGCAACGAGTGGAACCTGTGGCTCGACCAGTTCGCCACCGGCCGCGGGTACATGCCGATCACGTCGGCGAACCTCGGCAGCACCGGCAACTTCCGCACGCGGTCGGACTACAGCACGGGCACGAGCCGCAAGCGGCACGGGTCGATCCTCAACATCACGGCCGCCGAGGAGAGCCGCGTCCTCGCACGGTGGGGAAACTCGGTGCCTGTCAACAGGATCCAGTCTTACAACGTCCAGGACCGGTACGTGCGGCACGTGAACATGGACGTCCGCATCGACGCCAACGTGAGCCCGGCGCAGGACGCCCAGTTCAGGCTCGTTCCGGGGCTGGCGAACAACTCCGGCTACGTGTCGTTCGAGTCGGTGAACTACCCCGGCCACTTCCTGCGGCACTACGGCTACGACTTCGTGCTGGCACCCGATGACGGGTCCACCGTCTTCCGCGCGGACGCCACGTTCCGCCGCGTGGCCGGCCTCGCCGACTCGTCGTGGACGTCCTTCCAGTCCTACAACTTCCCCGATCGGTACATCCGGCACCAGAACTACCTGCTCAGGCTCGATCCCATCACCGACGCGACCGGGCGCGGCGACGCCACCTTCCGAGTCACGAACTGACCTGACGGACAAGGACAACGCGTGATGAACCGGCTTGTCGCTGCTCTCGTCGGACTGACCCTCGGCGCTGTGATCGTGGTGCCCAGCGCCCACGCCGCCACGATCGCGACCGGCGCCCGCTCGCTCGAGTCCGTCAACTTCCCCGGCCGGTTCGTCACCGCTGCGGGCAGGATCGACCCGGTGACCTCCGGCAGCACCGCGGCGGCGAAACGGGACGCCACCTTCACCGTCCTGCCCGGGCTCGCCTCACCGTCGTGCTACTCCTTCCAGGTCGGTGGAATGTTCCTGCGGCACTACGACTTCCGGCTGCGACTGGACGTCAACGCCGGCACACCGGCGTTCCGTCAGGACGCCACCTTCTGCGCGGTGGACGGCTCGGTCGCGGGGTCGATCTCGTTGGCGGCGTACAACTATCCGGATCACCGGATCCGGCACCGCGACTACCAGTTGTGGCTCGACCCGTACCAGGACACCGCAGGCTTCCGCGCCGACAGCTCGTTCCGCGTCACCGCACCGTGGGCACCGAAGACGAACAAGGGCCCGGTGCTTCCCGGGCTGTACGCCGACCCGCACATCGTCAACTTCGGCGGGCGCTACTACCTCTACCCCACCACCGACGGCTTCGCGTCGTGGAGCGGTACCCAGTTCAAGGCGTTCTCCTCCACCGACCTGGTGAACTGGACCGACCACGGCGTGATCCTCGACCTCGGCCCGGGAGTGTCCTGGGCGGACAACTCGGCCTGGGCGCCGTCCATCGCCGAGCGCAACGGCAAGTACTACTTCTACTTCAGCGGCGGGATGGCGAGCGGGGACACCGCCAAACAGCTGGGCGTCGCGGTGGCCGACTCGCCGACCGGCCCGTTCCGGGACGCGCTCGGGCGGCCGTTGGTGCGCGGCGGCCAGTTCTCCGGGCAGGCCATCGACTCGATGGTGTTCACCGATGACGACGGTCAGTCCTATTTGTACTGGGGACAGGGTTCCGTGCACGCGGTGCGGCTGAACAGCGACATGATCTCGTTCGACCCGGCCCAGGTGCGCTCGTCCAAACCGTCCGGCTACAACGAGGCACCGTTCGTGTTGAAGCGCAACGGCACCTACTACTTGATGTGGTCGGAGAACGACACGCGCAGCGAGGACTACCAGGTCGCCTACGCCACCGGGAACTCGCCGTTCGGCCCGTGGACCAAACGCGGTGTCGTGCTGCAGAAGCGCACGGGCCAGGGCATTCTCGGCACCGGCCACCACTCGGTCGTCCGGGAACCCGGTACCGACACGTGGTACGTGGCCTATCACCGGTTCGCGGTGCCCGGCGGCAACGGCATCAACCGGGAGACCACGATCGACCGCCTGCACTTCAACTCGGACGGCACGATCCGCCCCATCACACCGACGCTGTGACCGGACGTTTCCCAGGAGGACGGTCCGGGTAACCGAGGCGGCACGGTGGAGGTGACAGGAGATGCCCCGAACCGAGGAGCAATGCTTGAAATCTGTGGATGAGTTGGGAAGGGGCGTACCTTCCCGATGATCTGCTGATCCTCAAGCAAGGCCGACGTTGGCGCGTCGGTCGGGAAGGCACGCCCATGCTCACCGTAGTCCC
>NZ_BAABBE010000039.1:0-65706 GCF_039537795.1 Lentzea roselyniae | reverse complement strand
ATCGCTCCAGACGGAATATGTCTGGCAATCTGGTAAAACTACTCAAAGGAATACTCCTGACGAGGAGTATTCATATTACTGACTGTGTTATCGGCACGCTGTTGAGTTCTCAAAGAACACGCGCTCATCGTCACGACCCGCCAGATGGCGACTCGATCCGAGGCTGTGTCGTACATAAGCTTTTGGTTTGAAACTTCCGACGCCCTTGGCCTCTGAGCTCAGACGAGCTACCGGCTGGGTCTTCATCGTTTCCAGTCACCCACTCTACCACAGTCCGTGGAAGCTTGGTTCGTGACCCCTGCCGCACTCCGTTCCGGTGTTCCCGGCCCGTTCCGCGCTGGCAGAGAGAAAGTTACACGCACGCCAACTCGGGGTCAAATCGGGGGCAACCTGGTCACCCACGGTTAAGAAACCGCAGGTCAGCAGCCCCATACAGGACCCACGAACAAGCTATCGCAGCCCCGATGCCGTGCATAGTGTGACCGCCGTCACATCGAGAAAGATCGAAGGCCGCCGGCCCCAGGTGGGACCGACGGCCTTCGTGAGCCTGAACCCGCAGGTCAGAGCTCCACGTGCACGCCCGCGTTGTTGCGCTTGCCGCGACGGAGCACCAGCCACTTGCCGTGGAGGAGGTCGGACGAGGCCGGCTTCCACTCCTCGTCGGTCACCTTCGCGTTGTTCACGTAGGCACCGCCCTCCTTGACCGTGCGCCGCGCGGAACCCCGGCTGTCCGCCAGCCCGGACGCCACCAGCAGGTCGACGATGGTGGGCTCGTCGGCCAGCCGCACGTCGCCCCGAGGAGCCTCGGCCAGCGCCGCTTCGAGCACCGACGCGTCGAGATCGCGCAGCTCGCCCCGGCCGAACAGGGCGGACGACGCCAGGATGACCTGCTGCGTCGCGCGCTCTCCGTGCACCAGGTCCGTGAACTCCTGCGCGAGACGCTTCTGCGCGGAACGCAGGTGCGGAGCCTCCGCCGTCTGCTTCTCCAGCTCGTCCAGCTCCTCACGCGTGAGGAACGTGAACAGGCGCAGGTAGTTCAGCACCGTGACGTCGTCGACGTTCACGAAGTACTGGTACCAGGCGTACGGCGAGGTCATCTCCGGGTCGAGCCACACGCGCCCGCCCCCGGTGGACTTGCCGAATTTGCGTCCTTCGGCGTCCGTGACCAGCGGCGCCGTCAGGGCGTGCACCTGCTTGCCCTCGACCCGGCGCACCAGGTCGACACCGCTCACGATGTTGCCCCACTGGTCGGAGCCGCCGATCTGCAGCGCCGTCCCGTACCTGCGGTTGAGCTCGACGTAGTCGTTTGACTGCAGCAGCACGTAGCTGAACTCGGTGTACGACATGCCGTCGGTCTCGAGCCGCCGCTTCACGGTCTCCCGCGACAGCATCACGTTGACCGAGAAGTGCTTGCCCACGTCGCGCAGGAACTCCAGCGCGCTGACCTGGCCGGTCCAGTTCAGGTTGTTCTCGACGATCGCACCCGTGGGCGAGTCGTCGAAGTGCACGAACCGCTCCAGCTGGCCGCGGATCCGGTCGGCCCACTCGGCGACGGTGTCCAGCGAGTTGAGCGTGCGCTCACCGGTGTCGCGCGGGTCGCCGATCATGCCCGTCGCGCCGCCCGCCAGCACGATCGGCCGGTGGCCCGCCATCTGGAAGCGCTTGAGCATGAGCAGCGGGACCAGGTTGCCGGCGTGCAGCGACGGCGCCGTCGGGTCGAAACCGCAATAGAGGGTGAGCGGGCCGGCGTCCAGGTCCTTCCGGAGTGCGTCGAGGTCGGTGGACGTCGCGATCAGGCCGCGCCAGGACAGTTCGTCAAGGATGTGCTCGCTCACGTCGCCATTGTCGCCTACCAGGTCGAACGGGTTTCCACCCGGTGCTCGGACGGGTAACCGGCGGGCATGACGGAGCCACGTGACGAATTGCGGCGGCCCACCGAGCGCATGCCGCGCGTGAACGAACCAGTCGTGGAGGAGGTCGTCGAACGCGACGACACCTACCGCAAGGCACGGACGGTGTACACCGTCTGCGCTGTCATCGACATCGTGTGTTGGACGTTCGCCATCGTGCTGTTGGTGCACATCTTCCTGGTGGTGGCGGACGCGAACGCAGCGAACGGGTTCTTCCAGTTCGTCTCCGGCTGGGCGAGCGGGATCACCCTCGGCCTGGACGGCCTCTTCTCGCCGGCCAGCCCGAAGGTCGCGGTGCTCCTCAACGAGGGCCTGGCCGCAGTTCTGTGGCTGCTCATCGGTGCGTTGCTGACGAACCTGATCACGCGCCTGGCGCTGCCGGTCGACCACCGGCGGGCCTGGTACCGCAGGACTACTCCTGTCCGCTGACCACCCGCTGCGGTAGCGCCACGCCCAGGCTCTCGGCCCAGTCGAGGGCCTGGGCGTCCACGCTGCCGAGCCGCAGGCGTCCTCCGCTCGACGGGCTGGATCACAACGAGTTCAGGCACCGGACCTTCACGTCGTTCTCGGCCGATCCTGTCGAGGGCCGTAACTTGGACCGGTGGCCGAGTACGAGTTCGACGTCGCCCCGTCGTTCGCCGAGGAGGACCGCGATCGGGTGCTGCCGATCGTCCAGCGCCTGAAGGAGCTGGGCGTCGAGGTCTTCTACGACAAGGACCGCGAGGTCGAGATGTGGGGGCGCGACCGCGTCGAGTACTTCTCCGAGACGTTCAGTCATCGGGCGAGGTTCGTGCTGCTGTTCAGCTCCCAGCACTACGTGTCGAAGTGGACGCGTCTTCAGAGCCGTGCCGCCATGGCGCGCGCGTTGGAGGAACACACCGAGTACGTGCTGCCGATCCGTATCGACGACACGCCCGTGCCAGGGCTTTTGCCCACCATCGCGTACCTCGACCTGCGCAAGCACGACGAGGAGGTCATCGCACAGGCCGTCGTGGAGAAGCTGGCGCAACACCGTGCGTCGTTCACTCCTACTACGCCGATCACTCCGCAGTCCGTGGCGGCGCTCGTGCGGGAGAAGCCGCGCGGGTGGGAGTACCTGCTCTACGTGACCGTTGTGTCGCAAGGACTTGCGGAGCTGGAGTCGAAGTACCGGGAGCACTTCCTCCGGTACGCGCCGCGCAACGGTGCCGTCGAGCACGGCACCGGGATCGACCTGATCCGCGACCGCAACGTGCTGCTGAGCGAGATCATCAAGGTCGCGGTGGACACCGTGTTCACGGGCGAGACGCAGGAGGCCGCGTTCGGGGCGCCTGGCGAGGCCGGGGACCCGGAGCGGATCGTGCACCTCGGTGAGCTGTTCGTGCGGACGTTCGACGAGATCCTGGAGTGGGCTCGGGGAATCCACGGGACGAGTTACGCGCACGAGCAGGCGCGGATCGCGGCTCGGGTGCAGGCGCGGTTCGCGGATCAGCAGCTGCTGGCGATGCACGGGGTGGCGCAGGATCTGCGTCAGGTGGCGGACACGCTGGTCGAGCGGTTGACGGCCGGGGAGCCGATCAACATCACCGTGCCGCTGGTGTTCAGCGTGGATCCGGAGCTGGAGGACGAGTTCCGGCAGGCACTTGACCGGTTGTCGGGCTGACGCGGCAGAATGCCGGGAGTGCCGGACTACGAGTTCGACGTCGCCCCGTCGTTCGCGGGTGAGGATCGCGCAAAGGTGTTGCCGATCGTGCGACGGCTCGAGGAGCTCGGCGTACGGGTGTTCTACGACGAGGACCACACCGCCAAGCTGTGGGGTTCGAACCTGGTCGACCAGCTGCCGGAGATCTACGGCAAGCGCGCCAGGTATGTCCTGATGTTCGCGTCGAAGCACTACGTCGCCAAGAAGTGGACCAACGTCGAGCGCCAGGCAGCCCAGGCACGGGCGCTGGAGGAGGCCGGGGAGTACCTGCTCCCGATCAGGCTCGACGAGACCGAGGTGCCGGGGCTTCCGTCGACCGTGGCGTACCTGGACCTGCGCCGCCACAGCGTCGAGGAGATCGCGCAGACGTTCGTGCAGAAGCTGGCGCTGGCACAGCACAAGCCCGCGTTCACCGGTCCGGCGCTGGTCACGGCGGAAGCCGTCGCGGCGCTCCTGGACGACAGGCCACGCGGCTGGGAGTACCTCCTGTACATCGGCGTGGTGTCGCGGGGGTTGCGGGAGCTGGATGACAAGTACCGCGAGCACTTTCTGCGGTACGCGCCGAGAAACGGCAGGGTCGAGCACGGCAGCGGGATCGAGCTGATCCGGGACCGGAACGTCCAGCTGAGCGAGATCATCAAGGTCGCGATCGAAACGCGTTTCGCGACGAGCGTCCAGGAAGCGGCGTTCGGAGCTCCTGGAGTGGACGGCGACTCGCAGCGGATCATCCACTTCGGCAAGCTGTTCGTGCAGACCTTCGACGAGATCCTGGAATGGGCCCGGGCGATCCACGGCACCAGTTATGCCCTGGAGCAGGCACGGATCGCGGCCAGGGTGCAGGCGCGGTTCGCCGACCGGCAGTTGCTGGCGATGCGGGCGGTCGTGGAGGACCTGCGGAAGGTGGCGGGCACTTTGGCCGAACGGGTGACCATTGGCGAGAAGATCAGCACCAGCCCGCAGGACCACCTGCAAGACTTCGACATCAACATGCCGCTGGTGTTCGAAGTGGATCCGGAGCTGGAGGACGAGTTCCGGCAGGCACTTGACCGGCTGTCAGGCTGAGTTGCGGCGCTTGCCGCCCCGCTTGTAGGTCGACACGGCCGGAGAGTCGATCCAGAACCGCCACGGCACGTCCATCGCCACGGCCACACCGACACGGGGCCCCGAACGGACCGAAGCCGCCGGCTCCCCCGCGTACAACCGCACCGGCGAGTCGGCAGAGGTCAGGTCCAGGCCGTTGGACGAACGGTCCAGCCCGAGAACCTTGCACAGCCGCGCGGGTCCCTTGGCGAGCTCCGCGGCCGAGCGCGAGGCCGGGCGACGCGAGAACGCGACGTCCTCACCGGACACCACCTCGCCGGCACGCAGCAGCACGGCACCGGGCACGCCGTCGACCAGGGATACGACGTTGGCGCAGAAGTGCATGCCGTAGACGAAGTAGACGTAGAGGTGGCCGGCCGGGCCGAACATCACCTCGTTGCGCGGGGTTTTGCCGCGGTAGCAGTGGGAGGCCGGGTCGTCGCCGCCGCGGTAGGCCTCCACCTCGACGATGCGCACGCGCACGTCGCCCGCTTCCAGGAAAGAGCCGAGGAGGAGCTGGGCCGCGTCGACCGGGTCGACGGCCAGCTCCTCCCTGGTCAGCAGCCTAGAACTCACGCGCCGCCGCAGCCTTGGCCACCAGTGCGTCCAGCTGCTCGCGGACCCGCGAAGGAGCCGTGCCGCCGTGCGCGTTGCGAGAGGCGATCGAACCCTCGACCGTCAGCACCGAGCGGACCTCGGGGGTCAGTGCGGGCGAGATGGCGAGGAACTCGTCGTCGGTCAGCTCTTCCAGGCCCACGCCACGGGACTCCGCGGCGCGCACGCAGGCACCGGCGGCCTCGTGTGCCACGCGGAACGGAACGCCTTGGCGCACAAGCCATTCCGCGATGTCGGTCGCGAGGGTGAAACCCGCAGGAGCCAGCGAGGCCATGCGCTCGACGTCGAAGCGCAGAGTCGCGACCATGCCCGCGAACGCCGGGAGCAGCAGCTCCAGCTGCTCGACCGAGTCGAACAGCGGTTCCTTGTCCTCCTGCAGGTCGCGGTTGTAGGCCAGCGGCTGGGCCTTCAACGTCGCGAGGAGGCCTGCCAGGTTGCCGATCAGGCGGCCCGACTTGCCGCGCGCGAGTTCGGCGACGTCCGGGTTCTTCTTCTGCGGCATGATCGAGCTGCCGGTGGACCAGGCGTCGTCCAGGACCGCGAAGCGGAACTCGGCGGTGGTCCAGATGATGACCTCTTCCGCGATGCGCGAGAGGTTCACGCTGATCATGGCCAGCACGAACGCGATCTCGGCGGCGAAGTCGCGGGAGGCGGTGCCGTCGATGGAGTTCTCGACCGGGGCGTAGAAGCCGAGGTCGGCGGCCACCTTGGCGGGGTCCAGCCCCAGAGACGAACCGGCCAGGGCGCCCGAGCCGTACGGGGAGAACGCCGCGCGCTTGTCCCAGTCGTGCAGGCGGTCGACGTCGCGGAGCAGGGCGTGCGCATGGGCCAGCAGGTGGTGCGACAGCAGGACGGGCTGCGCGGACTGCAGGTGCGTGCGGCCCGGCATCACGGCGCCGAAGTTCGTCTCGGACTGCGCTGCGAGCGCGTCCACGACGTCCAGCACGCCGGCGGCGACGCGGCGGGCGCCGTCACGGAGCCACATGCGGAACAGGGTGGCGACCTGGTCGTTGCGGGAACGGCCGGCGCGCAGCTTGCCGCCCAGTTCGGTGCCCGCGCGGTCGATCAGGCCGCGCTCCAGCGCCGTGTGGACGTCCTCGTCCTCCAGTACCGGGGTGAAGGCGCCGGACTCGACGTCGGCGAGCAACTCGTCCAGAGCCTTCTGCATGCCGGCCAGCTCTTCGTCCGTCAGCAGGCCCGCCGCGTGCAGCACACGGGCGTGCGCGCGCGAACCGGCGATGTCGTACGGCGCCAGCCGCCAGTCGAAGTGCGTCGACAGCGACAGGCGAGCCATCGCCTCGGCCGGTCCCGACTCGAACCGGCCACCCCACAAAGAACTCATTGCACGCAACTCTCAGCTAGCGAAGTCGTAAAGAGATTCTTCCGAACGGCACACGAGGCCCACCACGCGGCCCTCGTGCAGCGAGATGTCGACCTCGCCGGAACCGGGGCCCAAAGCGGCCCTGGCCACCCGCAACGCGACGGATCCGAGGCTCGAGCGGATCACGCCCGCGCGGAAGTTCAGCTCGCGGACCGCCTCGGGCACGGTCATGGTCTCCCCGTCCACCGCCACGGGTACACCGGCGTCGAACGTCAGCACGGCGTGCACCGGCTCATTCATCGACGGAACCCGAGGCCAGCGCGGTGATCCGGTCGGCGAGCTCGGCACCCGTCATCGGCTCGCGGGCCACGACCAGGATCGTGTCGTCGCCCGCGATCGTGCCGACGACCTCGTGCAACGCGGCGCGGTCCAGCGCCGACGCGAGGAACTGCGCGGCTCCCGGCGGAGTGCGCAGAACGGCGAGGTTGCCGGAGAAGTCGGTCGAGACCAGCAGCTCGCCCAGCACGCGCACGAGCCGCGTGGTGCCGCCCTGCACGCCCCGCACCGGGCTGCCGTCCTCCGGGATCACGTAGACCGGCGCACCGCCGTCAGGGCCGCGCAGCTTCACGGCGCCCAGCTCGTCCAGGTCGCGCGACAACGTCGCCTGCGTGACCTCGATGCCTTCCGCCGCAAGGAGTTTCGCGAGCTCCGACTGGCTGCGGACGGCACGCTGCGACACCATCTCGACGATGCGGCCCTGACGCGCGGTGCGGGTCATGACGACTGCTCCAGCAACCACACGAGCAACGCCTTTTGCGCGTGCAGGCGGTTTTCGGCTTCCTGCCACACCAGCGACTGCGGGCCGTCGAGCACCTCGTCGGTGATCTCCCAGCCGCGGTGCGCCGGCAGGCAGTGCAGCACCGTCGAGTCGGGCTTTCCTGTCGCCTCCAGCAACGAGGTGTTCACCTGGTACGGGCGGAACGGGCCGACGCGGTCCTTGCCGTCGTTCTCCTGGCCCATCGACGTCCACGTGTCGGTGACCAGCACGTCCGCGCCGTCGACCGACTCGCGAGGGTCGCTGATCAACGACACCGAACCGCCGGTCTCGGCGGCACGCTTCTTGGCGTCCTCCAGGAACTCCGGGTTCGGCACGAACGAAGCCGGTGCGCCGATGCGCACGTGCATGCCCGCCGTGGCACCACCCAGCAGCAGCGAGTGCGACATGTTGTTGGCGCCGTCGCCCAGGTACGTCAGCGTCAGACCGGCGAGCCGGCCGTAACGGCGCCGAATCGTCTGCAGATCCGCGAGCACCTGGCACGGGTGGAACTCGTCGGTCAGCGCGTTCACCACGGGAATCCGCGAGACGCTGGCCATCGCCTCGATGCGCGCCTGGGCGAACGTCCGCCACACCACGGCGTCGACGTACCCGGACAGGATTCGCGACGTGTCCTCGATCGTCTCCTCGCGGCCGAGCTGCATCGAGCGGCCGTCGATGATCACCGGGTTGCCGCCGAGCTGGGCGATGCCGACCTCGAACGACAACCGGGTGCGGGTCGAGTTCTTCTCGAAGATCACCGCGACGGACTTGGGGCCCGCCAGCGGCTTCGCGGTGAACCGGTCCGCCTTGTAGGTGTCCGCGAGGTCGAGGACGGCGGACTGCTCGTCCGTCGTCAGGTCGTCGTCGCGCAGGAAGTGCCGCAAAGTCACTGCTGCTCCTCAAAGAAGGTCGGCAGCGCGGCCACGAAGGACTGCGCGTCGGATTCGTCCAGGATCAGCGGCGGCGCCAGGCGGATGACGTCGGGCTGGATCGGGTTGATCAGGTAGCCGGCCTTCTGCGCGGCCGCCGCGGCCTTCGCCGAGACCGCCTCGCGCAGCATGATGCCGAGCAGCAGGCCGGCTCCCCGCACTCCGGAGATCGCCGGGTGGTGCAGTGCCTCCACGCCGGCCGCGATCTCCTTGCCCACGGACGAGGCGTGCTCCAGCAGGCCTTCCGCGGCGATCGTGTCGAGCACCGCGAGGGCGGCCGCGCAGCACACGGGGTTGCCGCCGAACGTGGTGCCGTGCTGCCCCGGCTGGAACAGGTCGGCCGCCGCGCCGAACCCGATGGTCGCGCCGAGCGGCAGGCCACCGCCGATGCCCTTGGCCAGCGTGATCACGTCCGGCACGATCCCGGCCTGCTGGAACGCGAACCACGTGCCGACACGGCCGATGCCGGTCTGCACCTCGTCCAGGATCAGCAACGCGCCGTGCTCGGACGTGATCCGGCGCGCCTCCTGCAGGTAGCCCTCCGGCGGTATGACAACGCCCTGCTCGCCCTGGATCGGCTCGACGATGAACGCCGCCGTGTTGTCGTCGATCGCCGCTTCCAGCGCCGCCACGTCACCGAACGGGACGTGCGAGACGCCGGGCACCAGCGGCTCGAACGGCGTGCGCTTCGCGGGCTGGCCGGTCAGCGACAACGCGCCCATCGTGCGGCCGTGGAAGCCGCCGAGCGTCGCCACGACCTTGGTGCGGCCGGTGCGGCGCGACATCTTCAGCGCCGCCTCGTTGGCCTCGGCGCCGGAGTTGCAGAAGAACACCTTGCCCGGCTCGCCCGCGAGGTGCAGCAGGCGCTCGGCGAGCTGCAGCGCGGGCTCGTTGACGTAGAGGTTCGAGGAATGACCGAGCTTGCTGATCTGCGTGGTCACCGCCTCGACGATCTTCGGGTGCGCGTGCCCGAGCACGTTCACCGCGATGCCGCTCAGCAGATCGAGGTAGCGGTTGCCGCCGGTGTCCCAGACGTGGGCGCCCTCGCCGCGTTCCAGCGCGAGCTGAGGCGTGCCGTAGTTGTCCATCATGGACTCTTGCCACCGCGTGGTCACTTGTCCCCCAACACCATCGTGCCCACACCCGAGGAGGTGAAGACTTCCAGCAACACCGAGTGGGCCAGCCGCCCGTCGATCACGTGCGCCTGCGGAACCCCGCCGCGCACCGCGCGCAGGCAGGCCTCCATCTTCGGCACCATGCCGCTTTCCAGGTCCGGCAACATCTTCTCGAGCTCGGACGCGCGAACCTGGTTCAGCAACGACGACTTGTCCGGCCAGTTCGCGTAGAGACCCTCGACGTCGGTCAGCACGACGAGCTTCTCCGCGCCCAGAGCGACCGCGAGAGCACCCGCCGCCGTGTCCGCGTTCACGTTGTGCGGCACGCCGTCGACGTCCGGCGCGACCGACGACACGACCGGGATGCGGCCCGCACGCACGATGTCGAGCACCGCGTCCGGGTTGACCTCGGTGATGTCGCCGACGAGACCGATGTCGACCTCTTCGCCGTCCACCAGCGCACCGCGCCGCGTGGCCGTGAACAGGTGCGCGTCCTCACCGGAAATGCCGACCGCGTAAGGACCGTGCTGGTTGATCAGGCCGACGAGCTCACGCCCGACCTGACCGACCAGGACCATCCGCACGACGTCCATGGCTTCCGGGGCCGTGACGCGCAGACCGCCGCGGAACTCGCTGTGGATGCCGAGCCGGTCCAGCATCGACTTGATCTGCGGGCCACCGCCGTGCACGACGACCGGGCGCAGGCCGCAAAGCCGCAGGAACACCATGTCTTCGGCGAACGCCTTCTTCAGCTCGTCGTCGACCATGGCGTTGCCGCCGTACTTGACGACCACCAGGGCGCCGCGGAACCGCTGCAACCACGGCAGTGCCTCGACGAGGACCGCCGCCTTCTCTTGTGCGTTCATGAGGAGTAAGCGCTGTTCTCTTCGACGTAGTCGTGGGACAGGTCCGTGGTCAGCACGGTGGCCTCGGCGCCACCGACGTTGAGGTCGATGACGATCTCGATCTCGCGGCCGCTCAGGTCCGCCTCGGAGCGGTCGCGGTCGCGCGTCCCGTTGCGGTACAGCGACACCCCGTTGATCAGGATCTGCAGCACGTCCGGGTCGATCTGGGCGTCCGCGCGGCCCAGCGCCATCGCGATGCGGCCCCAGTTCGGGTCGCTGCCGAACAACGCGGTCTTGACGAGGTTGTCCTCGGCGATCGTCCGTCCGATGTGGACGGCCTCGGCCTCGGTGGCGGCCTGCTTGACGGTGATGCTGATTTCCTTCGTCACACCCTCGGCGTCGCCCTGGAGCTGCTTGACCAGGTCGGCGGAGACCTCGGTGAGCAGAGCCACGAAGTCCTCGAACGACGGCTCGACACCCGAAGCGCCGGAAGCCAAAACCAGCACGGTGTCGTTGGTGGACGTGCCGCCGTCGACGTCGAGGCGGTCGAACGTGCGGCCCGTCGCGGTGCGCAGCGCCTGGTCGAGCTGGTCACCGGAGATCTTGGCGTCGGTGGTGATGACCGACAGCATCGTGGCCATGTTCGGCGCGAGCATGCCCGCGCCCTTCACGAACCCGCCGACGGACCAGCCCTGCACGGAGGCCTTCCACGACTGCTTGGGGTGCTTGTCCGTGGTCATCACGGCGGTGGCGGCGTTCAGACCTGCCTCGACCGAGGAGGCCAGTTCCTTGGCGGCCGTTTCGACACCGCTCAGCACGTTCTCCATCGGCAGCCGCTCACCGATCAGACCGGTGGAGCACACCGCGACGTCGACCGCGCCGGTGCCGAGCACCTCGGCGACCTTCTCGGCGGTGGCGTGCGTGTCCTGGAAGCCCTCGGGACCGGTGCACGCGTTGGCGCCGCCGGAGTTCAGAACGACCGCGGTGAGGCGTCGCGACTGGATCACCTGCTGCGACCAGAGCACCGGCGCGGCCTTCACCTTGTTCGTGGTGAAGACTCCGGCAGCGGCGTCGGAGGGCCCGTCGTTGACGACGAGCGCGAGGTCGAGCGCGCCGGTCTGCTTGATCCCGGCGGCGATCCCGGCGGCACGGAAGCCCTGGGGTCCGGTGACGCCCTTGTTGCGGTTCACGGAGCGACTCCAACGGTCGAGAGGCCGGTCGTTTCCGGCAGTCCGAGAGCGAGGTTCATGCACTGGACAGCGGCACCCGCGGTGCCCTTGGCCAGGTTGTCGACGGCGGCCACCACCACGAGCCGGTTCAGGTCCTCGTCGACGGTGACTTGCATCTGGACGGCGTTCGAGCCGAGAACGGCGTTCGTCGTCGGCCAGAAGCCTTCGGGCAGAACGTGGACGAACGGCTCGTTCGCGTACGCCTTCTCGTAGGCCTCGCGTACACCGGTGACGTCCTTGAGCTGCGCACTGCAGGTCGCGAGGATGCCGCGCGACATCGGCGCCAGCACCGGCGTGAAGCTGACCTTGATCGGCCTGCCCGCGGCGGCGCTCAGGTTCTGGCTGATCTCCGGCGTGTGCCGGTGGGCGCCACCGACGCCGTACGCGCTGGCCGAGCCCATGACCTCGGAGCCGAGCAGGTTCGGCTTCAGCGACTTGCCGGCGCCCGACGTGCCGGACACCGCGACGACGACGACCTCGTCCTCGATCAGGTCCACGGCCGGGGCCAGGGCCAGTGACGACACCGTCGGGTAGCAGCCGGGAACCGCGACGCGGCGCGCACCGACGAGCCTGTCCCGCTGGCCGGGAAGCTCGGGCAGCCCGTACGGCCAGGTGCCCGCGTGTTCGCCGCCGTACCACCGCTGCCAGTCGTCGGCGCTGGTCAGCCGGTGGTCGGCACCGCAGTCGATCACCACGGTGTCGTCGCCGAGTTGCTCGGCCAGTTCGGCTGAGTGACCGTGGGGCAGTGCGAGGAACACCACGTCGTGACCCTTGAGGGTCTCGGCTGTGGTGTCTTGCAGCTGTCGGTCCGCGAGCGGCAGGAGGTGCGGCTGGTGCCTGAGCAGCTTGTCACCGGCGCTGCTGTTGGCGGTCAGCGCGCCGATCTCGATGTCCGGATGAGCCAGTAGCAGGCGGAGCAGCTCGCCACCCGCGTACCCGCTGGCGCCCGCGACCGCGATCCTCACTGTCATGCGCATGATTATGCACGGCCATGCAAACTCACTCAACCGAGTATGGCCACCTGTCCACCCGATCGAGGCCACCTGGCGCTGTGGCCCCCGGTGCGGGTCGACCATGATGATCAGCGTGAACGTGAGGGTGCGCGACGGGCTGTGGACGGCAGTCGCCTTCCTGTTGGCGCTGGTGGCGCTGCTGGCACCGCTCGGCAGGCCGGTCCAGTGGTGGCTGGTGGTGGCCTCCGCGGTGTGGGCCGCGGCGCTCGTGCCGATCAGCGCGCGGTGGCCGCGGTGGGCGATTTTGCTCACCACTCCCCTGCACGCGGTGAACAACCTGCTCGCGATCGCCCCGACCTCGCTCGTGATCTTCCGGTCCGCCAGGTCCATCCGCTCGCAGCCGCAGTTGTGGGCGCTGGTGGGTGCCACCGCGGTGCTGCAGGCCGCGTTCGGTGCCCTGCACGCGTGGCGCGCAGGGGACAGCCTGTTCGAGTACCTGCTCGGCACCGCGTTCACCGTCGTGTTCCTGCTGGTCTTCCCAGCTGTGGCCGGTGCGCTCGTCGGGCGGCGCAAGCCGTTGACGCAGGTGCTGATGGAACGCAACGACTACTTGGAACACACGCGTGTGTTGACCGCGAGCACCGCGAGGTCGGACACGCGCGCGCACATCGCGAGCGAGATGCACGACATGCTCAGCCACCGGCTCCGGCAACTGACCGCGCACGCGGACGCGCTCGAGCAGTCCGCCGCCGAGCACGCCCCTGAGCTGCGGGAACAGGTCGAGTTGATCCGCAAGACGTCCGCGGTCGCGATGGACGAGCTGCGCGAGATCCTCGGCGTGCTCGGAACGTCCACCGACGCCGATGAGGACGCCGGCACGCGCGCGGACGTCGAACGGCTCGTCGCAGCGTCAGCCGCGGCGGGCGTGTCCGTCGCCTTGGACTGGTCAGGTCCTGATCTGGCCGACGCCGACGCACGCGTTCGCAGGGCCGTGCATCGGGTCGTGCGCGAAGCACTCACGAACGTCCACAAGCACGCGCCGTCGGCACGGACCCGCGTCTCGGTGCAGGTCGGCGAACGCGTGCGGGTCGAGGTCGTCAATGGTCCGAGTGGCGAGCCCAGGGGTGGTGGCACACGTCGCGGTCTCATCGGGCTGGAGGAACGGGTCGCGCTGATCGGCGGGTCGTTCGGCGCCGGTCCCGTCCACGGCGGGTTCCGGGTGACGGCCGACCTCCCGGCGCATCCGGTGGTGCAGGAGGAATCGGGTGCGGCGGGTGCCGTCGCGGAGGCGCCGCCGCCGATCACCGCCGAGGTGCTGACCGTGCCGCGGGTGATCGGCAGCGGCTGTCTCGGCACGCTCGCCGTCGTCCCGGCGCTCGGCACGGTGCTCGTCCTGCTGATCGTCGCGCTCTTCAGCCGTGCCGAGATGACCAGGCAGGAGTTCGACGCGTTCCAGGTGTCGGTCACGCAGGAGGACGACGTCACCGAGACACACGGCTTCGGCGTGCCGTCGGACAACACGGGGTGCTACCGCTACCACGTGCGCGACGACGCAAGCCGCGACTTCGAGCTCTGCTTCGACCGCAAAGCCGTTCTGATCACGAAGAGGGAGCTGGCCCGGTGAGGTTCGTCTGGCCGTCACTGGCGTTCCTGGTCGGCCTGGTGCCGCTGATCGCTCCGCTGGCACCCGTCCCGCACCCGTTGCTGACGATCGCCACGGCCGCGTGGATCGCGGTTCTCGTGTGGCTCGCCCCGCGCAAACCGGAGTGGGCGCTGCTGCTCACCGCACCACTGTTCGCGGTCAACAACCTCTGGGCGCAGGCCGCCACCGTGTTCGTGGTCTTCACCGCGGCCCGGCGGGTCCCGCGGCTCGGGCGGCTGTGGGCGCTGCTCGGGCTGGCGACGGTGCTGCAGAGCGCGTTCAGCCTGCTGCAGGAGAGCTACCGGAGCATGCCGCTCTGGGAGGCGGTGGCCGGAGCGGCGATCAGCGCGGTGTTCTTCGTGCTCTTCCCCGCCGTGTCGGGGATGCTCCTCGGCCGCCGCAAGCCGATGGTCCGGCTGCTGCAGGAACGCAACGACTACCTGGAGCGGGCTCGCGCGCTGACCGCCGCGTCTGCCAGGTCAGAGGAACGCGCGCACATAGCGGGCGAGATGCACGACATGCTCGGGCACCGGCTCAGCCTGATCTCGATCCACGCCGGGGCGCTGGAGCTGGCGACCGCCAGGAAGGCCCCGCAGTTGCACGAGCAGGCGGAGCTGATCCGCACCACCTCGTCGCTCGCGATGGCGGAGCTGCGCGAGATCCTCGGCGTGCTGCGGACCAACCCCGAACCCGAGTCGCTCGACGAGGACACCGGCACGCGGACCGACATCGAGAGCCTGGTCGCCGGCTCGGTTGCCGCCGGGATCACGGTGACACTCGACTGGACGGGCGACGACCTGCACGGCGCCGATCCGCGCACCCGCCGCGCGGTGCACCGGGTGGTCCGCGAAGCGCTGACGAACGTCCACAAGCACGCCCCTGAGGCCCGCACGCGGGTGCAGGTCGCGGTCCAGGGTGGACGGGCGCGCATCCAGGTGCTGAACGGGCCGTCCGCGACGGCACCCGGCAAGGGCACCCGGCGCGGTCTGATCGGACTGGAGGAACGAGTCGGCCTGCTCGGCGGCTCGTTCAGCGCGGGCCCGCCGGCCGAGGGCGGGTTCCGGGTGGCGGCGGACGTGCCGCTGCACCCGGCGGCCCAGGCGCAGTCCGCGGCCGAGGTCGCGGAGGTGCCGCCGCCGCTCGCGGCCGAGGTGCTGACCGTGCCGCGGGTGCTGGGCGGCGGGTGCCTCGGGCTTCTCGCGCTGCTGCCGATCGCCGGGGCGCTCATCGTGCTGCTGCTCTTCGCGTTGCTCAACCCGACGCTGATGAACGCGCCGTACTTCGACTCGCTGCGGGTGGGCGTCACCACCGAGCAGGAGGTCATGGACCAGTTCGGCGTCGGCCAGCTCGGGGTGGACGGGTGCTCGCGGTTCCGGACGTCGCACAACGCGGAGCTGTACTACAAACTCTGCTTCCGGAACGGCAGACTGGCCTCGAAGGAGCAGGAACGCCCGTAGTCTGACCCGCGTGATCCGAGTCCTCATCGCCGACGACGAGACGCTCATGCGTGCCGGAATCCGGCTGATCCTCGAGAACGATCCGGAGATCACGGTCGTGGCCGAGGCCGGCGACGGCAGACAAGCCGTCGAGCTCGCCCTCAAGCACTCCGTCGACGTCGCGTTGCTCGACATCCGCATGCCCGGCGGCGACGGGCTCAAAGCCGCCGAGAAGATCGCGTCGAGCACGAACGTCGTCATGCTCACGACGTTCGGCGAGGACTCCTACGTGGCGCAGGCGCTGAAGGTCGGCGCGACCGGCTTCCTGCTCAAGGACACGCCGCCCCAGGAGCTGATCAACGCTGTCCGCAAGGCCGCGAACGGCGACCCGATCCTCGCACCGCAGATCACCAGGCGCCTGATCGAGAAGCACCTCGCCGCGCCCGACGACAGCGGCGCGGCCCGCCGCAAGATCGACACGCTCACCGAGACCGAGCGCAACGTGCTCAAGCTCGTCGGCGAAGGACTGTCCAACACCGAGATCGGCGAGCAGCTCTTCATGGCGACCGGCACGGTGAAGGCGCACATCAGCCGGATCCTGCCCAAGCTGGAGTGCGCCAACCGCGTGCAGGCCGCCATCGTGGCCCACGACGCCGGGCTCACCCGGTCGTGAAGCGGTCCAGGGCGCGGATCTTGTTGGTGGCGTCCAGGGCGGCGACCTTGTACGCCTCGGACAGCGTCGGGTAGTTGAAGACCGTGTCGACGAGGTAGTCGACCGTGCCACCGCAGCCCATCACGGCCTGACCGATGTGCACCAGGTCCGTGGCGCCCGTGCCGAACACGTGCACGCCGAGGATCTTCCGGTCCACAGTGGACACCAGCAGCTTCAGCATGCCGTACGCGTCGCCGACGATCTGGCCGCGCGCGAGCTCGCGGTAGCGGGAGATGCCGACCTCGTACGGAACCGCGGACGACGTCAGCTCCGCTTCCGTAGCGCCGCAGTAGGAGATCTCCGGAATCGTGTAGATGCCGATGGGCTGCAACGCGGTCAGCTCGTGCGCCGCCTCGCCGAACGCGTGGTACGCGGCCAGGCGGCCCTGGTCCATCGACGTCGCGGCCAGCGCCGGGAAGCCGATCACGTCACCGACGGCGTAGATGTGCTCGACCGGCGTGCGGTAGTGCTCGTCGACGGCCAGCCGGCCGCGGCGGTCGGCTTCCAGACCGGCGGCGGCGAGGTCCAGCTTGTCCGTGCAGCCCTGACGGCCGGCGGAGTACATGACCGCGGCGGCCGGGATGCGCTTGCCGGACGCCAGGGTCGTGATGGTGCCGCCGTCGGACACCTCGACGTTCACGACCTTCTCGTCGAACCGGAACGTGACCGCGAGGTCGCGCAGGTGGAACTTCAGCGACTCCACGATCTCCGGGTCGCAGAACTCCAGCATCCGCTCGCGCTGCTCGACGACCGTGACACGGGTGCCGAGCGCGGCGAACATCGACGCGTACTCGATGCCGATCACGCCCGCGCCGACCACGACCAGCGACGTCGGGATCTCGGTGAGGGCGAAGACCTCGTCGGAGTCGAGGATCCGCTCCTCGTCGAAGTCCACGATGGACGGACGGGCGGGCGTCGTGCCGGTCGCGATGACGATGTACTCGCCGGTGATCCTGGTGTGGTCGCCGCGATGGCTTCCTTCCACCGCAACGGTGTGCGGGTCGACGAAGCGCCCGAAGCCGTTCAGCAGATCGATGCCGTTGCGGTGCAGCTGCGCGCGCACGACCTGGACCTCGCGGCCGATCACGTGCTTCGTGCGGGCCATCAGGTCGGTGATCGTGATGTCGTGCTTGACCCGGTAGCTCGCGCCGTACAGCTCGCGCTGGCTCATGCCCGTCAGGTACATGACGGCTTCCCGCAGCGTCTTGGACGGGATGGTGCCCGTGTTCGCACAGACGCCGCCGACCATCTCCTGCTTGTCGATGACGGCCACTCGCTTGCCCAGTTTCGCACCCGCGATCGCCGCCTTCTGGCCACCAGGGCCAGAGCCGATGACGATCAGGTCGTAGTCGTACGGCGTCATGGTCAGCAGCCTACTAAGACGGATCCGATTCCACCCCCGAAAGAAATATGAACCCTGCGGCTACAAGCGCCGTTCGTGGGGCCATGACCGAACTACGCACCTTCCGTCTGCCCGAGACCGTCACCGGTTCGGACGACGACGTCGAACTCGGCCGCCAGTTGATCGCAGCCTGGCAGGCCGACGGGATTCTGCAGATCGCGACGGACGCGGTGCAGGACCGGAAGACCGAGGCCGCCATGGCGGCCAGCAGGCGGTTCTTCCACGGGTTGTCACTCGAGGAGAAGTCACGGTTGGTCAGCGACCTGACCTACGCCGGTTACATCGCGTCCGGCGAGGAGGTCACCGACGGCATCGCGGACTACTCGGAGATCTTCACCGTCTGCAAGGACGTTCCGCCCGACGACTCACGTGTCGTCGGCAAATGGCCGTGTCACGGGCCGGTGCCGTGGCCGGACGACAGCTACCGCGACACCATGCGGGAGTTCATGGCGATGCTCGGCGACTCCGGCGAACGCCTCCTGAAGCTCACCGCACTGGGCTTCGGGCTCGACATCGACACCTTCACCCGGCTCACCGCCGACGGCTGGCACCACATGCGAGTGCTGAGATTCCCACCGAGATCGGAGGCGGTCGACCGCGGCATCGGCGCCCACACCGACTACGGAATGCTCGTCCTGGCCGCGCAGGACGACGTCGGCGGCCTCCACGTCCGGCCGCCGATCGAGGGCGAGGAACGGCCCCGCAACTGGCTGCCCGACGAGTCGGCGGCCGGGTGCTTCCAGGACGCGGAGGGCTGGACCTTCGTCGAACCGGTCCAGCACGTCTTCACCGTCTTCCCCGGTGACATCCTGCAGTTCCTGACCGGCGGCCGGCTGCTGTCCACACCGCACAAGGTCCTGCTGAACACGCGCGAGCGGTTCACCATGGCGTACTTCCACGAACCGAACTTCGAAGCCGTCGTGCGCCCGTTGGACGACCCTCACGGCGACGACGTGATCCACTACGGAACGCACTTCACCAGCATGTTCATGCGCTGCTATCCCGACCGCGTCACCACGCGGCGGATCCTCGACGAGGACCGGCTGACCGTGCTCAGCGAACTCCGGTCCGGGCTTCGCCACTCCTGAACGGCAGCAGGTCGAGCAGGCGGGCCGTGGCGCGGTACTCCGCGACACGGTCCGCGAACGGCCGCTGCACCAGCCTGCGCACGGTGTCCTTCGACAACCGCTCGTAGGCCGGAACCGTGTCGTTGCTGAGGAAGTCCCACCGCGCTTCCCGGTCCGCGTAGTTGAACGCGGGCAGCGGGCCGCCGAACAGCGGCCGGTACTGCGCGGGCGTCTTCCCGCCAGGCACCGGCATCGGACCGGCTACGGTGATCGCGTACGTGACGATCTCGCCGGGAGGCAGCAACCGTGCGCGCATCCGGTCGAACTGTTCGGGGATCACCAGGTTCTGCTCGCGCGACGAGAACTCCATGACGGCCTGCGCCGGATCCGCCCACGCGGCGGTCGTCCCGGCGTCGATGATCCCCGCGTCGCGCATCTCCTCCACTGCCTTGATGCCACCGTGCAGGTAGGCGGCGTGCATCGCGCCGAGGTCCATGAAGATGTGCTTCTGCATGGACATCAGCATCGACGAGAAGAACCGCAGCTCCGGCAGCGTGCCGAGGTCGAGCATGCCGGCGGCGAACGCGGGCGCGCCGATGTTCGCGAACCCCATCCACCGCAACGTGTCCGGGTGCTGCAGGTAGAGCCGCGCGTAGAAGTCGTAGACGGCGAAGATGACCGCGCGGTTGGCCTCCGCGGGACGCTGCGGGTCCCAGGCGGACAGGTCGACCCCGGCGTCCTCGGCGGCGCGGACGATCCAGTAGTGCCACAGCAACGCCTTGAACCTGGCCGGCGGGATGCCCTTGGCGCGATGGCGGTTCAGCGCGGCCTCGAGCGTGGCCCTGTCGTACGGCAGGTCGGGGTGGACGCCACCCCGCTGTTCACCGTTCCCGTTGGACAGCGGCAGATCCAGGTAGTCCACCGTGTCCGCCTTGGTGGCACCCATGCTGGTGAGCACGAGCGCCGCCACAACCATGAGCACACGCATGAATGCAAATGGTAGTGGCCAGCAGCGGCGTTTCCGTTCACAGTCGCACGCGGCAAGTGATTCGAGACCACTTTCGGACGGCGATGCGGCCAACGATCTCAACGCCCTACTCCTTCTGCCTATACCGTTCAGGCGTGGATTCGTTCGTCGAGGCGGTCCGGACAGGACTGCGAGAGCTGGCAGATCCGGTGAAAGCCCCGGAGATGCAGGCGTACATGAAGTCCGAGATGCCGTTTCTGGGCGTGCAGAAACCGGGACGGGTCGCGTTGCTCAAATCACTTCCCCGGATCGACTCGCGAGACGAGTGGCTCGACGCCGTGCGGACGTTGTGGCGGGAGGCGACGTACAGGGAGGAGCGGTACGTGGCCCTCGCGTTGAGCGGGGACCGCCGCTTCCAGTCGGTCGAGCTGCTGCCGTGGTTCGACGAGATGATCGTGACCGGGGCGTGGTGGGACTACGTCGACGAGATCGCGTCGAAGCGGATCGGGCCGTTGCTGCGGTCTTCGCCCGATGTCGTGCGGCCGCTGATGCTGAAGTGGTCGGTGGACGCGGACCGGTGGCGGCGGCGGACGTCGATCATCTGCCAGCTCGGGTTCAAGGGCGCGACCGACGTGGAGCTGCTGACCGCGTGCGTCGACGCCAACGTGGAAGACCCCGACTTCTTCCTGCGCAAGGGGATCGGGTGGGCGCTGCGGGAGTTCGCCAAGACCGAGCCCGGCTGGGTGCGGGCGTTCGTCGAGGCGCGGCCGGGGCTGTCGCCGTTGTCACGGCGCGAGGCCCTGAAGCACCTTTAGAGTTGATCTCATGGAGGGCAAGCACGTAAGGCTGGAACCGCTGTCGCTGGACCACGCCGAGGAGTTGTTCGAGGTCACGCGTGACCCGGCCATCTGGACCTGGTTGCTGTCCGGCCAACCGCGCGACGTCGGCGACATGCGGTCGTGGATCGCGGAGGCGCTGGAGCAACGGGAGGCCTTCGCGCAGATCGAGGTCGCTTCGGGACGCGTCGTCGGCACTACGTCGTTCTACGAGGTGGTGCCGGCGCATCGCAGGCTGGTCATCGGTTTCACGATCGTCGGCAGCGAGTGGCAGGGCACGGCGATCAACCCGGAGGCCAAGCTGCTGTTGCTGTCCGAGGCGTTCGACGTGCGCGGCACGCTGCGGGTCGCCTGGTACACGGACGCCCAGAACGTGCGGTCGCAGCGGGCGATCGAGAAGCTCGGCGCCGTGCGGGACGGGGTGCTGCGCGCCCACATGACGCGGCCGGACGGAACTCAGCGGGACACGGTCGTCTATTCGATGGTGGCCTCGGAATGGCCGGCTGCGCGCGAGCGGCTGACTAGCCGTGTTTCGCGCGACCCGAGTAGGTGAGCGGGAAGACCAGCTCGGCGCACGCGGCCGGCACGTCCTTCGCGACCTGGACCTTCATGACGACCTCGACCGCTCCCCCGGCCGGGATCTCCACGATGTCCTTCAGCGGCACCACGGTCAGCACGCCGGCCGGGCACCCGGCCACGCGCTGCTGGGTGGCGTCGAGCGGCTGACCGGGCACCGCGGACAGGCTCTCGACGATGATGTCGACGGGGTTCGGGTTGGACAGCCGCACCTTGCGCTCGCCCTCGGCTCCCGGGGTGAGTTCCACGGCCGCGCCGGAGATGTCGTTGATTTCGAACGGCTTCAGCTGCTGCATTCCGGACTCGCCACTGCTCACGGAGTACGCCATGGCCGGCAACTGCTGCTCGGGCCACGTCAGGTGCATGGCCGCCACGACGGCCGCGCCGAGCATGAGAATCGTCAACGACACGGCGATCTCAAGGCGCGGACCCAGACTACGCATGGCGCAACTCTCCAGAGTTGTTGCTCCAGGCGGTGGGTTCGCCTCTAGCTCCCCACCGGACCGGCGACCAGACTCGCCCGGTGGTTCATCGCTTCGCCCCTCGGCCCAGCGGGCCGCGTCGCCAATCTTGGAGAAGCTTCACGTACTGCGCAAGCGTCTGACGGGCGCCGATTTCCCCTTGTAATGCGGGACCTTTGGCACCTTGACAGCTACGCAGGGCTACCACCTGCTGATTTGATCCCAAATCCCGATTTCCGGGACTCGACCGATCGAGCGAACTTTACGGACAATCCATCTGGCTGTACGTCGTGGTCCAGCTGCCGACCTTCGCTTCACGCCGGTTCCCTGTTGCCACAATACTGTGTACGTATCGGCGCCCGGCACCGGCTGCCACGTCACGTCGGCTTGCCGGGGACAGAAGACGTGATCACCGGCGAGTTCGGCAGCGTGATCGTGACGGTCTCTCCTGCGGAACACAGGTCAGAGCCCTGATGACGCGGAGAGGCCCGAGATCCTCAGAGAATCTCGGGCCTCACCCGGAGTAACCGCTCAGGCGCGGAGGGCCGCACCCAAACGCTCGCCGGCGGCCGCGACGGCCGCATCGCGAGCACTCGTCGCTTCTTCCACCGTCAGCGTGCGGTCCGGCGCGCGGAAGCGCAAGGAGTACGCGAGCGACTTCTTGCCCTCGCCCACCTGCTCGCCCGTGTAGACGTCGAACAGGCGGATGTCCTCCAGCAGATCGCCCGCTGACGCGCCGAGCACCTCGGACACCGACTGCACCGGCACGGACGCGTCGACGACGAGCGCGACGTCCAGCAGCACCGGCGGGTACGGCGACACCGTCGGCGCCGGGCGGTGGTCGTCCAGCGGCAGGGCGTCGAGGTCGAGCTCGAACGCCACGGTGCGCTTGGGCAGGCCCAGCGCCTCGACCACCTTCGGGTGCAGCTCGCCGGCGTGGCCCACGGGCCAGTCGCCGACGCGCAGCTCCGCACAACGGCCGGGGTGCCACGGCAGCAGGTCCGAAGCCACGACGCGCAACGTCACGCCGTACGCCTGCCCGACGCGCCGGGCCGCCTCGACGGCGTCCGACCACTCGGCCATGCGGCCCTTGCCCCACCAGCCGGCGAGCTCGCGGTGACCCGTGAGCACACCCGCGACGTGCAGCGGCTGCTGCGGCAGAGCGGCGAGCATCGAGGCCACCTCGGCCTCGGTCGGGCGGCGGTCGACACCCAGCGCGGGCACCGGAACCTGTTGCGCGCGCGGCAAAGTCACCTGCGCGATGTTGTACAGCGCGACGTCGCGGGCACCGCGGGCCAGGTTGCGCTGGAGGGTCTCCAGCAGGCCGGGCAGCAGCGTGGTGGCGAGGACGTTCTTGTCCGCCTCCAACGGGTTCAGCACACCGACCGTGTTGCGACGGACGTCGTCTGACGACAGACCGAACGCGTCGAACACCGACGGGTCGATGAACGGGAACGGCTTCACCTCGACGAAACCGTCCTCGGCCAGCGTGCGCCACACCGTGCGGCGGCGGCGCTGCTGCTCGGTCAGGCCACGACCGGCGGGAGCGGGCGGCAGCGTGGACGGGATCGTGTCGTAACCCTCCAGCCGCAGCACCTCCTCGACCAGGTCGGCGGGCTGCACGAGGTCGGCACGCCACGTCGGCGGCACAGCCGTGACGATCGTCTGGCCGTCGTCGGACGTGGTCACCGCGACCTGGCAGCCGATCTGGCCCAGGCGGCGAGCCGTGACGCCACGCGCGTAGCGGACACCGGCGACGCGGTCCGGCAGGTCGATCGGCATCGACACCGGCTCGGGCAGCGCGGGCACGCCCACGTCGGTGCGACCTGGCTTGATCTGGCCCTCGGCGTAGTGGTTGAGCAGCTTCGCGGCCCGCTCCAGCGCCACGGGTGCCAGTGCCGGGTCGACGGTGCGCTCGAAGCGCTTGGCGGCCTCGGACGGCAGCTTGTGGCGGCGGACCGTGCGCGCGATGGACGCCGGGTCCCAGTTCGCGGCCTCCAGCAGGATGTCCGACGAGTTGTCGCGGACCTCCGTGGACGCACCACCCATGACACCGGCGAGCGAGATCACGCCGGAGTCGTCGGCGATCACGATGTCGTCCGGGTCGAGCGCGCGCACCGCGTCGTCCAGCGTCGTCAGCTTCTCGCCGGCTGCGGCACGCCGGACGGTCAGCGCGCCGGACAGGGCGGCCGCGTCGAACGCGTGCAGCGGCTGGCCCAGTTCGAGCATCACGTAGTTCGTGACGTCGACCGGCAGCGAGATTGAACGCATGCCGGCGAGCATCAGGCGGCGGCGCATCCACCACGGCGTGGGCGCGGTGGGGTCGACACCGGTGACCCGGCGCGCGACGAACCGCGAGCAGCCGGTGCGGTCCTCGATGTGGACGGGCCACACCTCGCCCTCGGCCTCGGGGATCTCGACGACACCGGGGTCGCCGAACGGCACGTCGAGCGCGCAGGCGATCTCGCGGGCCAGGCCGCGGACCGAGAACGCGTAGCCGCGGTCGGGGGTCGGCGCGACCTCGATGACCGTGTCGCCCAGGCCGAGCAGCTCCAGCGCGTCGTCGCCGGGCTGCGCGGTGCCGGTGGGCAGCACGAGGATGCCGGAGTGGTCGTCGCCGATGCCGAGCTCGTCCGCGGCGCAGATCATGCCCTGCGACACGCGGCCGTACGTCTTGCGCTCGGCGATCGTGAAGTCGCCGGGCAGGACTGCGCCGGGCAGCGCGACGACGACCGAGTCGCCCTCGACGAAGTTCGTGGCGCCGCAGATGATGTTGTTGACCTGCTCGGGGCCGACCTCGACCCGGCAGTAGCGGATCGGCTTCTTGAACTCGGTGAGCTCCTCGATCTCGACGACGCGACCGGCGACGATCGGGCCGGTCACGGGACCGAGCGGGCTCACCTCCTCGACCTCGATGCCGATGCGCGTGAACGCCTCGGCGAGCTCGTCGGGCGTGGGGACTTCGTCGAAACCGATGTGTTCGACCAGCCAGCTGACCGGGATGCGCACCGGATCAGGCCTCCGTTCCGAATGGCTGGGTGAAGCGGACGTCGCCCTCGACCATGTCGCGCATGTCGGGCAGTCCGTTGCGGAACTGCAGCGTGCGCTCGAGGCCCATGCCGAACGCGAAGCCGGAGTAGACGTCCGGGTCGACGCCGGTGGCGCGCAGCACGTTGGGGTTGACCATGCCGCAGCCGCCCCACTCGACCCAGCCGGCGCCGCCCTTCTTCTCCGGGAACCACACGTCGACCTCCGCCGACGGCTCGGTGAAGGGGAAGAAGCTCGGGCGCAGGCGCGTCTTGGAGTCCTCGCCGAACATGGCGCGCGCGAACGCGTCGAGCGTGCCCTTGAGGTGGCCCATGGTCAGGCCCTTGTCGACCGCGAGGCCCTCGACCTGGTGGAACACCGGGGTGTGGGTCGCGTCGAGCTCGTCGGTGCGGAACGTGCGGCCGGGGCACACCACGTACACCGGGAGCTCGCGGTCCAGCAGCGTGCGGGCCTGCACGGGCGAGGTGTGCGTGCGCAGGACCAGGCTGCTGTCGTTCGGCGCGATGTAGAAGGTGTCCTGCATCGACCGGGCGGGGTGGTCCTTGCCGAAGTTCAGCGCGTCGAAGTTGAACCACTCGGTCTCGAGCTCGGGGCCCTCGGCGATCTCGTAGCCCATGGCCACGAAGACGTCTCCGATGCGCTCGGCGAGCGTCGTGATCGGGTGGCGCGCGCCGCGCGGGAAACGGTCCCAGGGCAGCGTGACGTCGACGGACTCCTCGCGCAGCACCCGCTCGTCGCGCTCGACCTGGAGCACGGCGTGGCGCTCGTCGAACGCCGTCCTGATCGCGGACTGCGCCTCGTTCACCCGCTTGCCGGCCTCGGCCTTCGCCTTCGGAGGCAGTGCACCGATCTCGCGGCGGGCCAGCAGCACGGGCGACCGGTCACCCAGGTGGCCCGGCTTGACCGCCGCCAGTGCCTCCAGGTCGGCCGCTCCGGCGAACGCCTCGCGCGCCTTCTGCACGGCCGCGTCGAGGTTCTCGGCCGACAGCGCCGCGACCTCCTTGGGGTCGTACGGGTCGTTGGCTCCGGACATGGTTGGTGGACAGCTCCCGTCGCGGACTTCGGAAATCAACTCCCCGATCCTAGTGGGTGCGCTCTTGACCGCTCCCGGACGTTCCATTAAAGAGCGGCACCGGCCCCTGGTGCGTCCCTAGGATGGGCGGCATCATGTCGCACACCTTCCGCGTCGACCTGCGCGGCATCATCGACCTGCTCAGCCATCACCTGTACAGCAGCCCCCGCGTCTACGTGCGTGAACTGCTGCAGAACGCCGTCGACGCGATCACGGCGCGGCGTGAGCTCGACCCGTCCTGCCCCGCCGAGGTCTCGATCACCTGCGGCGCGGAGCTCCGGATCACCGACAGCGGCGTGGGCCTCACCGAGGACGAGGTGCACGAGCTGCTGTCGACGCTCGGCCGCACCTCGAAGCGCGATGACCTGGGGTTCGCGCGCACCGGGTTCCTCGGCCAGTTCGGCGTCGGCATGCTGTCGTGCTTCCTCGTCGCTTCTTCAGTGACGGTCATCACCCGGTCCGCCCGCGGTGGTTCCGCCGTGCGCTGGCAAGCGGATTCCTCGGGCAACTACACGGTTTCCGCGGTGGACGACGACGTGCCGGTCGGCACGACGGTGCTGCTGACGGCGTCGCACGGCAACGAGCACTGGCTCGAAGCGGACGTGGTGCGGCCGCTGGTGAGCGACTACGGCGATCTGCTCCCGGCCGCCGTGACGCTGGACGGCTCCGTCGTGACCCGCGGCGAACGGCCGTGGGACGACGAGGACGCGGACCTGTCGTCGTACTGCGAGCAGATCTTCGGGTTCACGCCGTTCGAGGCGATCCCGATCGACGTCGAGGCGGCCGGGCTGACCGGTGTCGCGTTCGTGCTGCCGTCCGGGGTGCATCCGGGCACGCGGCAGACGCACCGGGTCTACCTGAAGCGGATGCTGGTCGGCGACAACGTCGAGGGCCTGCTGCCGGACTGGGCCTACTTCGTGCGGTGCGTGGTCGACGCGTCCGCGATCCGGCCGACGGCGTCGCGCGAGTCGCTGTACCAGGACGAGATGCTGCTGGCGGTGCGCGAGGAGCTGGGCGAGCAGATCCGCGACTGGCTGATCAGGCTGGACGCGATCGAGCCGCGCCGCGCCGGTGAGCTGCTGGCCGCGCACCACCTGGGGATCAAGTCGCTGGCGCGGTCGGACGACGAGATGCTGCGGCTGGTCGAGCGCTGGCTGCCGTTCGAGACGACGGACGGCCCGATCCCGTTGCGGCAGTTCAGACGCAAGCACGGCGCGATCCTCTACATCCCGGACGTCGACGAGTTCCACCAGCTCGCGCCGGTCGCGGCCGCGCAGGGGCTGGGCCTCGTGAACGCCGGCTACGCCTACGACCTGGAACTGCTGAACCGCCTGAGCGCGCTGGACGGACCGGCCGTCGCGCGCCGGGTGGCGCCTTCCGAGCTGCTGGCGGCGCTGGCCGATCCGGAACCGGGCATCGAGACGGCGTTGCGGCTGCGGCTGTCCGAGGGCGCGGCGGCACTGGACCGGCACGACTGCGACGCGGTGATCCGCGACTTCGACCCGGTCTCGCTGCCGGCCCTGCTGATCAGCAACGCCGAGCAGCAGCGCAAGCTCGACACCGAGCAGACCGCGGAGGAGGTCACCGATCCGTTGTGGGCGGAGCTGCTGGGACAGCTCACGGCGGAGTCCGGTTCCGCGCGGCCGGAGCAGCTGGTGCTGAACTGCCGCAACCCGCTCGTGCAGCGGCTCGCGCGGTTGACCGACCCGGCGCTGGTGGAACTGACGTTGGAGTCTCTGTACGTGCACGCCGTTCTTCAAGCGCGGCGGGCGATGCGACCGAAGGACACGGCGGCGCTCAACCGTTCGTTCCTGGAACTGCTGGACCGCGCCGTTGGGGGTAGATGACCATGACCGACTTCACCGCCGAGGACGCCGAAAGCGCGTTCCTGGAGGCGTACAACATGCCCACGGGCATGCCGAAGCACGAGGCGCTGGAACGTGCCGCGCGGATGTCCGACGCGCTCGGGCACCTGCCGCTCGGGGTGTCGTGCCGGATCGCGTTGATCGACTCCGCCTACTACCTCTCGCGCTACGACCTGATGCTCGCGCCGTTCGCGTGGGCCCGTGCCGCCGAGGAGAAGGATCCGGAGGCGTTCAACGACTACGAGATCCACTCGCTGAACTGGTCGCACAAGTGGATCGCGACCGGGCTGCGGCGGGACCCGCGGTTCTCGCTGGAGCAGCTGGAGGCCGTGATCGGGCAGCTCGCCGACCGCTACGGGCGGCTCGGGTTCTCGGTGCAGCCGGTGCACGGTGCGCGCGCCGAGCTCGCCTACCACGTCGGTGACCTGACGGGACTGGCCGAGCACCTCGGGAAGTACCTGGCCACCGAGTCCGGCCCGATGGCGGACTGCGACGCGTGCGTGGTCGAGGAGCAGGTCTGGATGCTGGCGCGGCTGGGGCGGCACCAGGAGGCCGCCGCGCACGGCTGGGAAGGCTTGTCCGGCAACACGAACTGTTCCACGCAGCCGCAGGGAATTCTCACGGCGCTGCTGTGGCCGTTGCTGGAGATCGGTGACGCCGAACGGGCGGCGCACGCGCACACGACCGCGTACCGGTTGATCAAGGACGACGAGATCACGTCGTACGTGCACGAGCACATCCGGTTCTGCGCGTTGACGGGCAACATCGCCCGCGGCGAGGACATCCTGCGCCGGTCGCTGCACAAGGTGACCGCGGCGCAGCTGCCGGCCGACGAGATGTCGTTCGCCGAGTGCGCTTCCGTGCTGCTGCAACGGATTCCCGCGGACACGGTGTTCGAGGTGCCGTCCGTCGGCACGCTGACGGCTGCCGCGTTGCTCGACCGGCTGTCGGCGCGGGCGGTGGAGCTGGCCAAGGCGTTCGACGCCCGCAACGGCACGACGGCGTGGCTCGACCGGGTGACGAAGGCCTTGGAGCAGGCCGGTTATCCGCACGTCGAGCTGGCGGTCCCGTCCGCGCCGGTGGCCGTGCCCGCCGACGAGCCGGTCGTGTTCGGAGATCCGGTGGAGATCGCCGAGGCGATGGTGACGCTGTACGAGCAGGGCGACTTCGTGCGGGCGCGGCGGATGCTCGACTCGCTGCCAGCGGACATGGACTCGTTGCTGCCGCCCGATCTCGCTGCGCACGCGGGCATCCGGCGGATGACGACGGGGCTGGTGCCGTTCGATCCCGCGGTGTTCGAGGAGCTGCTGACCCAGCTGCCGCGCGACCACGCGCTGCGGTACCAGGCGCGGATGGCGATCGGGCTGGAAGGCGGCCTGGAGCTCGCCGAGCGGTGCCTGGCCGAGGCCGAGTCCGACTTCACGCGGTCGGTCGCGGCGCTGACGCTGGCCGAGTTGCTCGACGACGCGCACGCGCACGAGCGGGCTTCGGAGATGCTGGCTTTGGCGTCCTCTTTGGACGTTCCGGAGCTGCGCGGCCGGGTCCTGGTCGAGGCGGCGGAACACCGGGCGCGGCAACAGGATCTCGAAGGCGCCTACGCCGGCGTCGTGGCGGCCATGGCCGGTGAGCTGCCGCCGAGCGCGCGGTTCGAGGGCTTCCGGCTGCGATTGCGGCTGGAGACGGTGCAAGGTCGCGTGGCAGAGGCGATGGCGACGGCGCGCGAGTTCGTGTCGGCGTTCCCGCTCCCGGAAGCCGCCGAGGCGCGCTGGTACCAGGTCGCCGCCATCCAGGAGCTGGACCAGGAGGCCGCGTGCCTGTCCGACCTGCGCGAGGCCGTGGCGATCTCGCGCGTGCACCTCTCCCCCGGCCACACCGCGCACTTCTGCTTCGCGCTGAGCGGCGGGTACGTGCAGACGGACAGGTTCGTCGAGGCCGCCGAGGTGCTCGAGGAGTCGTTGCGGCTGCTGCAGGACGGCCAGGAGGACCTGCGGCTGCAGGTGGTGTTCCGGCTCGGGCAGGTGTGCCGCAAGCTGGGTGAGCTCCCGGCGGCCGAGCGGTACCTGCGCGAGGCGTCCGAACTGCTGCCGCCGGAGGAGGTGGCGCGCCGGGCGTTCCTGCTGGACGCGCTCGCCTCCGTGCAGGGCCGGATGAACAAGCACGACGAGGCCACGGCTTCCTGGCGTGCGGCGGCCGCGTTGTGGCAGCAGGAGGGCAACGTCTCGGAGGCGATCGGTTCGCTGGTCGAGCTGGCCTCGAACCTGCCGGACGACGACATCGTCGAGACCCGTGCCGCCGTCGACGAGGCCGAGGCGCTGCTGCCGGCGCTCGACGACCCGACGGAGGTCACGCGGCGGCAGGCGGAGATCGTCGCGATCCGCGCGTGGGTGCACGGCCAGGCCGGTGAGTTCGCGCTGGCGATGAAGCACTACCGGGACGCCGAGGCGCTGGTGGTGTCGCTGGGCGACGAGGGCTGGCGGGTGTTCGTCGTGCTGCGGGCGGCGCACGTGCTGCTGAACGCCGACGACCCCGAGGGCGCGGAGGCCGAGGCGCGCCGGGCGGCATCGCTGCTGCCCGACGACAGCCAGGTCGGGAACGTGCTGTCGGTGCTGTCGGAGGCGTTGCAGCGCCAGAAGAAGGCGTCCGGAACGGATCCGCTGGTGCGTGAGCTGACAGCCAGGCTGGACTAGCCGCTCAAGGCTTGCTCGGCGGCCTCCGCGATCGTGCGGCGGGGGCCGTCGTTGCCGAGCGTCAGCACGTGTTCCAGCGCCTTCTTGTAGGCGACGTCGAACGCCTCGTCCGCGGGCACCTCGATGTGGGGGACGACGCCGACGGCTTCCCAGTTCGTGCCGGAGATCGGGTTGATCGCGCGGCCGTTGGGGATCGACGACTTGAGATGCGGGCCGACCCGGTAGCGGTCGCCGGGGTGGGCACCGCCCCGGGTGGTCTCGCCGATGAGGGTGGCGCGCTTGTTCTGCTGCAGGTTGTAGCTCAGCTCTTCCGCGCCGGAGAACGTGCGGTTGCTGGTGAGCACGAAGATCGGCTTCTCGCCGCCGAACCTGGGGCCGGGAACGTGCGGCAGCGTCCAGTACTGCTCGGTGGTGTCGTCCGGGCGGTTGTAGATGTCGTTGAGGTGCACGCGCTCGTCGAACAGGTAGCTGCAGATCAGGGCGACGGTGTTGGGGTCACCGCCGCCGTTGTCGCGCAGGTCGATGATCAGCGCGTCGGTGTGGGCGATCAGGTTCATGGCCGCGGTGACGGCAGGCGTGGCGATCTCGGCGTCGTGCAGCAGCCGGAGGTTCAGCAGGCCGACGTTGCCCTTGAGCCGCTCGACCTTGGTGATGCCGAACGCGTCGAGCTCGGCTTCCCTGCGGTAGGCCACCGGGTCCCAGGCCGACTCCTGACCGGTCTCCGGCACCTCGTCGTGGCTGTACAGCAGGCGGAGGTGCTTGTCGCCGTTGACCGACTGGAGGTCGGCGGTGACGCGCTCGGCGAACCCCTCATCGTCCACATCGGAGTAAGCGCCCTCTGCCAGCCTGGCCCGCAGGACCTTGGTGATGTCCTCGGCGACGTCCGGGAAGACGTAGTAGGAAGCCAGCTGGGAGCATAGGAGTTCGACCTCTGATTCGCGCACGGGCGCACAGTAGCCGCGCACCCGGCTCGCGTCAGCTCAATTCCGTTGGTCGCGGGCGGAGGCGTAGAGGCACACCGCGGCGGCCGTCGCGAGGTTGAGGCTTTCGGCGGCGCCGTACAGCGGCACCTTGAGCGAGGTGTCGAGGGAGGCGACGACGTCGTCGGGCAGGCCGTGGGCCTCGCTGCCGAACACCCACGCGGTGGGCTGGGCCAGCTCACCCCTGACCGAGGCCTCGACGAGGTCGGTCTCGGCGTAGCCGTCGGCGGCGACGAGCCGGAGACCGGCGGCGCGGCAGGCGGCGAAAACCTCTGCGGCGTCACGGGAACGCGCGATCGGCAGGTGGAAGAGCGAGCCCGTGGAGGCGCGCACGCACTTGCCGTTGTGCGGGTCGACGGTGTCACCGGCGAAGATCACCGCGTCGGCACCGGCCGCGTCCGCCACGCGCGTGACGGTGCCCGCGTTGCCGGGATCGGAGACGCCGTGGAGCACGGCGACGAGGCGGGGTGTGCCCTGCAGCGCGGTGTCCAGCGGCTGCGGCACGGCGTCGCAGACCGCGACAAGGCCTTGGGGCGTCACGGTTTCCGACAGCGACGCGGCGGCCTTGTCGGTGACCTCGCTGATCCGGATGCCCGCCTGCGCGGCGCTCTGGAGCAGCTCGGGGTTGCGTTCCGCGGCCATCGCCGTGACGAAGAGTTCGTGGACCTGACCGTTCTTCCAGGCGAGTGCCTCGCGCACGGCCTGGGCGCCCTCGACGAGGAAGCGGCCTGCCTTGTCACGGCCCTGGCGGCGGGTCAGGTGGCGAGCAGCAACGACCCGAGGTGTCCGTTCGGTGAACGGAGCTGCCTCGGGTCGTTGTCCGCGTGCGTGCTGGCTCAGGCCTTGTCCTCGGCCGGGGCGTTCACGTCGGCCGGGAGCGCCTTGCGGGCGATCTCGACGAGGGCCGCGAAGGCGGTGGCGTCGGTGACGGCGAGGTCCGCGAGGATCTTGCGGTCGACCTCGACGCCTCCGAGCCGCAGGCCCTGGATGAGACGGTTGTAGGTCATGCCGTTCGCGCGGGCAGCGGCGTTGATGCGCTGGATCCACAGCTTGCGGAAGTCACCCTTGCGCGCGCGGCGGTCGCGGTACGCGTAGTTGAGCGAGTGGAGCACCTGCTCCTTGGCCTTGCGGTACAGCCTCGAGCGCTGGCCGCGGTAACCGCTCGCCAGCTCAAGGGTGGTACGACGCTTCTTCTGGGCATTCACAGCCCGCTTGACGCGTGCCACGGGTCCATCCTGTCGATCTCATGGGGGAGGGGTCGGGGCCCTCCCCCGAGTTGCTAAGGGGTGTCGAAGCGGGTCAGAGACCGAGCAGCTTCTTGATGCGCGGCGCGTCGTTCTCCGACACGACCGCGGTGCCGCTCATGCGACGGGTGACGCGGCTCGACTTCTTCTCCAGGATGTGGCGCTTGCCGGCCTTCTCCCGGACGATCTTGCCGCTACCGGTGACCTTGAAACGCTTCGAGGTCCCGCTGTGCGTCTTGTTCTTCGGCATTTCCGTCCTCGTCTCGTGCTACCCACCGGGTCGGGGGCGGGCATGCGTCCTATTCGGCGGCTTCGGCGGCGTCGTCCCCCTGGACGACGTCGTCCTGGTCCTGCTTGACCGGACGCGCCTTGATGTTCTTGTGCGGCGCCAACACCATGATCATGTTGCGGCCGTCCTGCTTGGGGTTGGACTCGACGAAGCCCAGCTCCGCGACGTCCTCCGCCAGCTTCTGCAGCAACCGGTAGCCGAGCTCGGGGCGCGACTGCTCTCGACCGCGGAACATGATGGTCACCTTGACCTTGTTCCCGTGCGAGAGGAAGCGGGCCACGTGGCCCTTCTTCGTCTGATAGTCGTGCGGGTCGATCTTCGGCCGGAGCTTCTGCTCCTTGATGACCGTCAGCTGCTGGTTACGGCGAGATTCACGAGCCTTCTGAGCGGTCTCGTACTTGAACTTGCCGTAGTCCATGAGCTTGCAGACCGGAGGTCGAGCCTGCGCGGCGACCTCGACGAGGTCCAGATCCGATTCCTGCGCGAGTCGGAGTGCGTCCTCGATGCGAACGATCCCGACCTGCTCGCCGTTCGGTCCGACCAGACGGACCTCAGGCACGCGGATGCGGTCGTTGATGCGCGGCTCGGTGCTCGCGGGAGCACCTCGGTTCGAGGGACTTGTCATTCACGTCCTTTGCGACTCGTTTGCGCCAAAAACAAGAGCCCCGTCGTCGATGTCGACAACAGGGCCCGCTTCCGACCGATCGCAAACCTGCACATTGGGCACCCGTGTGCCCTGATGTCAGGAGGACCGGACCCGGCCACCTCGTGAGGCGGTGAACGCGGGTGGGAGCGGGGCTCCACTTGCCGCTCTCGCACTAACGAGAGCTGGTCGCGTCGGAAATAGTAGCAGACGCCGTTGTCAACCCCCGAATCGCGGGCCCGCGACGTCCGCTTGCTTGAATGGTGCCGTGACTGAGCCGCTTGAAGACAGCATCCGTGACCTGGGCGATGTTCCCAGCATCGAGGTCATCAGCCGGGCGGCCGTGATGCTGCTGTCCGCCGCCGCGGAGCGCCTGGGCCTCGCCGACCCGGACCCGGACACCTCCCCGCGCCGCGACCTGGACGAGGCCCGCCGCCTGATCACCGCCCTGGCCGGCCTGGTCACCGCGTCCTCGGAGTACCTCGGCCCGCACGCCGCACCGCTGAAGGACGGCCTGCAGTCGGTGCAGCGCGCGTTCCGCGAGGCCTCCGTCGTACCCGACGAACCGGGCCAGGGCCCCGGCGAGAAGTACACCGGCCCGGTCTACTGATCCGCTCTCACCACGACGGGCTCCCAGGGCTCGGCCCTGATCTGGAACACCGCACTGGCCCGCTGCCCGGTGGCCGCCCTGAACGTGATGGCGCTGCCGTTGTGGAGCGGCCCGATCTCCAGGTGCTCGGCCGGGGGCTCGTCGTGCTGGGAAAGACCGAGCACCCTGCTCCCCGGCACCACGGACACCGTGAGCTGCTCGATGACGGCGGGCCCGCCGAAGTAGCTGAGCCGGAACTCGTCCGGCGCACCGGGCGTGATGGCGAACGTCGGCATGCCCCGCCTGCTCCGTTCGGCGGCGAGGGCCTCGGTGATCTCGTTGACCTGCTGCGTGGCCTGCTGGGCTGTGAGTTGCGCCTCATCGGCCAGCATCCGCGACGCCGTGGCCGCCTCCTGCGCCTGCGCCGCTTCCTTCCTGGCTTCCTCCGCCGCAGTCCTGGCCTGCAGCGCACTCGTCGCGGCCTGCTCGACGGCCTTGCGCGCGGCCTGCGCCTCTTCCTGCGCCCTGTTCGCGGCCTGCTCGGCGTTCCTGGCGGCTTCCTGGGCCTTCTTCGCCTCACGGGCCTGCCACAACGCGGCGGCCATCGCGCACATCGCCACGACGGCGGAAATCACGGCCAGCGCGATCATGCCCGCACCCCCAGCGCCGCGAGCTGCCTTCTGGCCAGCTCCTCGATGGTGTCGGTGTCACCGGTGCGCCATCCGACCGCGGGGTCGTTGGGGAACCTGCTCAGCTCCTTCGGCTTCAGGCTGGTAAGCGCTCTCAGGGCAAGCAGGTCCGGCATGTCCTTGAGTCTCGCGGTGTGGCCGGCTTTGAGGGCGTACCGGAGTCTGAGCGGCAGCCAGGTGACGAGCAGGAACAGGACGGGGATCGCGATGAGAGCGGTTGCAAGCCAGACCGCGGTGTCCTGAACCACACTGATCTGGGTGTTGCCCGCGCCGATGAGCGACTCGCCGGCCTTGGTGCCGTTGCCGAGCGCCCCGGACAGGTCGTCGCCGACGAACGGGACACCTTTGGCTTTGCTGGCGGCGTTGGTGAAGACGTCGCGGATGTCGCCGCCCGCGTTGACCAGGCCGTCGCCGGGGGCTCTCAGCTCGAGGACCCAGTCGTGGGCGGTGGTGGCCACCCAGATCCACAGGGCCACCCATCCGACGGCGAGGAGGTCGGCGATCAGCTGACGCGTGAGCCTGACAGGTCTGTCCGCGTACCACTTCATGGAGCGATGGTTTCACAAACAACAACCAACGGATCCGTGTCGTCCGTCGAGGAGAACGCTCACGCCGTGGTGATGAGCCCGGCCCAGTGCTCGCCCGGCTGCCGCCCGATCCAGTCGCCGTACAGCAGCGCCCACCGCCGGCTCGGCAGACCCCAGAACTCGTTGACCTTTCGCACCGACTCCTCACGCGACAAGCCCTGCGCGGTGAGGGCCTCGGCGGTGTCGGCCATGACCTTCTCGTGGTCCTCGGTGCACGCGTACAGGAAGTCGGTGTTCGCGGTGCTCAACAGCATCAACGGCCGGAGGTCGTCCTCGAACCCTTCCACGCGTGTGCCGCGGTCGGCCCAGAACGTCACTGTGGTGGTCACGGGGATGACGTCGTCGTACGGCTCGGAGATGGAGAACAGCGCGGTGACCGGTTTGCGTGCTTGTCTGAGGCATGCGCGCGCATAGGCCAATGACACGCCCAGCAGTTCGGCCACGTCGTTGCCACGCGGGATTTCCTGGCTGTTGATGTTCGCCTCGTAAGCGTGCAGGTCGCCGTCCGGGCTGGTGCCGTCGGACAGGTTGCGCAGCAGGTAGGCGCCGGAGTCGTGCTCGGTCCAGCCCTTGGTCGCGGTGGCGGCAGGGTGGGTGGCAGAGGGGCTTCGTCGGGCCTGATCGCGTGCAGTGCTGCCCGCATTCGGAGGTTGGCCTTCTCCGCTATCAACCGTGTCCTCCAAACTGGTGATGGCGTGCTTCCGGGTGGAGGCAGGCCATCAGCAAAGCACCTGTCGATCAGGGTCCGCGCGTTGGATTCCATCCAGCAGACCGACCGGGTCACTCCGGATGCGCGTCGAGCCACCGCCGGATCGCGTTCCGAGTGAATTCCGGGGAATCCGGCCAATCGGCCATCCACTCGCCATGGCTTCGCAGGACGGGCATGCGGTTCGGACAGCGATGTACACCAATGCCAACTCCGCCCTGCTCACGAGCAGCGCGCACAACCACATTCCCGTCCAACGACAGCATCACGAATGCCGGGTAGCCGGCTCCGGTCCCGAGCACGCCCGTTGCCGCACCAGCACCGGCGAGATCCCAACTGTCCATCAGCGCGACCTCAGCCCACCACCACACAGGATCCTCGTCGTCGCTCTCCTCGATCTTGACGCCGACGAGGAACCGATGGCTGTTGTCGAACAGACCCGCGTCTGTGCACATCCGCATCCAGGCAGCGTTCAGCTTCGCCACCCGCTGCGGGTCGTCATAGGCGACTTCCTCAGCACACACGAACTCGCCGCCGCCTCCGGCATGGGCGAACGTGACGAGAGTCGGCGGCGCGTAGGTGGCGGTGGTGGCGACCATCCCCACGTAGTCGAGCCCGGCGGTCGCAAGAGACTCCGCCAGGCCGATTTCATCCATTCTCACGATCTCCAACGTAGGGGGTGGGCCGGTGTGCGCCGCGCACACCGGCCCGTCGGTCATGGCCGGCCGCCGCTGTTGCCAACCGGCCAGGTTGCGCAGCAGGCAGGCGCCGGAGTCGTGCTCGACCCGGCCCCCTGGCAACGGTCGTGGGCAGCGTGCGCGACGCGGGTACTTCGTCTGGCCTGATCGCGTGCAGTGCGGCCCGCACTCGGAGGTTGGCCTTCGCCGATATCAACCGTGGCCTCAAAACTGGTGATGGCGTACCTCCGGGTGGAGGCACGCCATCAGCAAAGCATCACGCCGTCGTGGTCCAGTCACTCAGGCTCCGCGCCCCTCGTTGTGGCGAGTGTCCTGATCGCGTCCTGCAATGCCTCTGCCAAACCGGAACGACTGGTCAGGCGTCATACACAGCGTGCTGAAGGTTGCTGTCGAGGGCCGCCAACTCGGCCTCCAGCCGAATGCGTCCCCTGGCCCCGCCCATGTCGCCGAGAAACCACAGCGTCAACAAGGAGCGTTCAGCGATCCACTGCCCGACGAGCACTCGAACGTTGTGACCTACCGTCTTGTCGTCGGACAGCAGCCTGATCGCCAGGTTCGTGCCGGGATCGTTCGTGGGCGCCTCCAGCTCCTGCGGCGGCCTCCACTCATCGGGCAGCTCATCGACCCACTCCCAGCCGTCCGGCTCTTTCATCACGACCCCTGCCTCCGTTGATTCGCCGCGTGCTGATTCCGGAACCACGAATGAACATCATTCAGCACGTTCGTCGACGCATCCGGCTGTCCAGCGTGGGCCACCCGAGCACAGCAGTCGACCACGCCACCGGGCCACACCGGCGCCGTGAGTCAGCCGTAGCTGATCGCTGAACGGGAAAGGCGCACCCTGAAACCAGGGCGCGCCTTCCTCGTTCAACACCGGTCAGTCGACGACGGCCAGCGCGTCGATCTCCACCAGCAGACCGGCCGGCAGTCCCACGTAGACGGTCGTGCGGGCGGGCGCCGGCTCCGTCACGAACTCGCCGTAGACCTCGTTCAGCTCCGCGAAGTGCGCGGTGTCGGTGAGGTAGACGCGGATCATCACCACGTCGTCGATGGACGCGCCACCGGCGGCCAGCACCGCGTTGAGGTTCGCGAACGTCTGGCGCGTCTGCTCGGCCACCGTGGTGCCGACGATCTCGCCGGACTTCGGGTCGAACGCGACCTGACCGGCGACCTGCAGGATGTTGCCCTTGCGCACACCCTGCGAGAACTTCGCCACCGGCTGCGGTGCGTCGGCAGTCTTGATCTCAACCTTGGACAACGGATTTCCCCTTATCTCGGAACGTAACCGCACTCGACGGAGGCAGCTTCGGCGGTGGCGAGCAGGTCGGGCAGGTGGGCCAGCAGCCCGTCGAAGTCGAGCAGCACCTTCGGCACCGACATCGAGACCGCGGCGAGCACCTCGCCCCGCGCACCCTTGATCGGGGCGGCGATGCAGTGGATGAAGTCCTCGTGCTCGGCGTTGTCGACGGCGTAACCGTTGGCGCGCACGCGTTCCAGCTCCGCCAGGTAGGCGGTCGGGCCGATGATGGTGTTCGCCGTGAGCCGCGGGAACTCCATGCCGGCCAGCAGCTTCTGCAGCGTCGGCGCGGGCAGGTCGGCCAGGAGGATCTTCGCGACGGCCGTGCAGTGCAACGGCGCGCGGCGGCCGATGCGTGAGTACATCCGCATCGGGTGGCTCGACTCGTACTTGTCGATGTAGATCACCTCACCGTCCTCGTAGGACGCCAGGTGGATCGTGTAACCCAGGCGGGAGTTCAGGTCGCGCAACGCGGGCTCGGCCGCGCGCCGGACGTCGCGTTCCTCCAGGGCGCGGTTGGCGAGGTCGAAGAGCGCCGTGCCGAGGCGGTAGTGGTGCACACCGTCGCGCTGCACGAACCGGTGCGACTCCAGCGTGCGCAGCAGCCGCAGCGTCGTCGACTTGTGCACACCGATCACGCCGGACAGCTCGTCCAGCGTCTTCGGGCCCGTCGCGAGCTGGCTCACCAGCGTGAGCGCGCGGTCGAGGCTCTGGCTCATCTAGACCTCCAGGCGGGCGGACGCCCAGGTCCGCGGGTCGGCGCGCAGCAGCGGATCTGTCACGTCGTCCGGCAAAGGATCGCCGACGTCCTCCGCGGTGAGCAAAGCGGCAGCGGCCTGCAGGTGCCCCGCGCGCAACCGCACCGACGGCGTCTCCCCCGCCAGCGTCGCCGCCAGGAACCCGGCCGCGAACGCGTCACCCGCGCCGACCGGTTCCACGACCTCGACCTTCAGCGCCGGTTCGAAGTGCGTCGAACCGCCTTCCAGCAGGGTCGCGCCGTCCGCCCCGTGCTTCACCACCAGCGAGGCCGGGCCGGGCAGCAGCATCCGCAGCCGGGCCGGATCACCGGTGCCCCACACCAGTTCCGCCTCGTCGGAACCCGCGAGGACGATGTCGGACAGGTCCGCGAGCTCCCGCAGCACGCGCGGATCGCGATCGGCCCACAGCGCGGGCCGCCAGTTCAGGTCGAACGAGATCTTGAAGCCGTGCCGCGGCCGCCTCAGCAGCTCGCGCATCATCGCGAGGCACGAGTCGGACAGGGCGGCCGTGATTCCGCTGACGTGCACCAGCTTCACCTCGCGGAGGTCGAGCCGGTCGATCATCTCCAGCCCCATGCCCGACGCCGCGGAGCCCTGCCGGTAGTAGCGCACCGGGCTGCCGTGCGGTGAGGCCTCCTTGACGTAGAGGCCGGTCGGGCGGGCCGGGTCGACGCGCACGCGCGACACGTCCACGCCGAAGCCGCCGATCGTGTCGAGCACCGCCAGCCCGAACGAGTCGTCGCCGACCGCGCCGACCCACGCCGCGTCGACGCCGAGGCGCGTGAGGTGGCAGGCGACGTTGGACTCGGCGCCGCCGATGGCCCGGTGCCAGGTCCGCACGAGGTGCACGGGACCGGGCTCAGCCGGAACCATCATCACCATGGTCTCGCCGAGGCAAACGACACCGCCTACGTGTTCGAACCGCATGCGTGCTCCAGAGGTGTTCGTTGACGGCGGCGCACCCGAATGCTACACACTCCAGCATCACATCGCGCAATGGGAGTTGCAAAATATGCAACAACTGATGGAGATGGACCTCTCGGCCGTCGCGGACATCAGGTCGGAACGGATCAGCTGGCGGTTCAAGGGCCTGCCCTCGAGCACGTTCGGCTCGACCATCGGCGAGGTCGCCGACCGGCGGCTGGACCTCTTCGCCGACGAGTTCGTCGGCCCGCTCGTCGTGCTGGACGCGGACGCGTTGACGCACAACCTGACGACGATGGCGAAGTGGTGTGACAACCACGGCGTCAAGCTGGCACCGCACGGCAAGACGACGATGGCGCCGCAGTTGTTCCAGCGGCAGGTCGAGCACGGCGTCTGGGGTCTCACCGCGGCCAACGCGTCGCAGTTGCGCGTCTACCGGGCATTCGGCATCTCACGCGTCCTGCTGGCGAACCAGCTGCTCGACCCGGCCGCGCTGCGCTGGCTGGTGGCCGAGCTGGACCGCGACCCGCGCTTCGAGTTCAGCTGCTGGGCCGACTCCGAGGCGGGCGTCGCGCTGATGAGCGAGACGTTGCAGGAGCTGCAGCCGTCGCGGCCGGTCGACGTGCTGGTCGAGCTCGGCGCTCCTGGCGGGCGGACCGGGGCGCGCGACCTGGAGACGGCACTCGCCGTCGCCCGCGCGGTCGGCCAGAGCCCGGTGCTGCGCCTGGCCGGTGCCGGCGGCTACGAAGGCGCGCTGGCGCACGACGCGTCCGAGTCCTCGCAGTCCATTGTGGACCGATACCTGACCGACCTGCGCACGCTGGTGCTGCGAATGGCCGACACCGGGATGCTCGACGAGCTGGACGAGGTGATCGTCACCGCGGGTGGCAGCGCGTACTTCGACCAGGTCGCCACGACGCTGGCGCAGCCGTGGCCGGTACCGGTGACGCCGGTGCTGCGCAGCGGCGCGTACATCACGCACGACGACGGCTTCTACCGCGGGATCTCACCGTTCGCGCGCATCGAAGGTGTGGAGCCGTTCCGCAGTGCGTTGCGTGCGTGGGCCCAAGTGACGTCACGGCCGCAGCGCGACCTGGCGCTGCTGACGATCGGCAAGCGCGACGCGTCGTTCGACGAGGGCCTGCCGGAACCACAGCTGGTGCGCCGCCCGGACGGCGCGATCGCCCCGCTGACACAGGCGAAGGTGACCGCGCTGAACGACCAGCACGCGTTCCTGTCGCTCGGCGCCGAGGCCACGGTCCGGGTCGGTGACTGGGTCGGGCTCGGTCTTTCCCACCCCTGCACGGTGTTCGACAAGTGGCAGCTCATCCCGGTCGTCGAGGGCACGACCGTGGTCGACCTCATCCGCACCTACTTCTGATCGGAGTGCACTGATGGACGACGTCGTCCTGCGCGGACCACTGATCGCTGACGGCACGGGCACATCCGCCTACCGCGCGGATGTGGCGATCAAGGACGGCGTCATCTCGTCCATTGGACACGGGTTGACGGGCAGGAGGTCGATCGACGCGGACGGGCTCGTGCTCGCGCCGGGTTTCATCGACATGCACTCGCACTCGGACCTGCGGATCCTGGCCGAGCCGGACCACCTGGCCAAGGTCTCGCAGGGCGTCACGACCGAGGTCCTCGGCCAGGACGGGCTGTCGTACGCGCCGGTGAACGACGAGGTGCTCGCCACGCTGCGAGGCCAGCTCGCCGGGTGGAACGACGACCCGCCCGGCTTCGACTGGAACTGGCGCTCGGTCGGCGAGTACCTCGACCGGCTCGACCAGGGCATCGCGGTGAACGCCGCCTACCTGGTGCCACAGGGCACGCTCAGGATGCTCGTCGTCGGCTGGGACGACCGGCCGCCGACGGAGTCCGAAATGGACAGCATGAGATCCGTTCTCGCGCAGTCGCTCGCGGAGGGCGCGATGGGCATGTCGTCCGGGCTCACCTACACGCCGGGCATGTACGCGGACACGTCCGAACTCGTGCGACTCTGCGAGGTCGTCGGGCAGCACGGTGGGTTCTACAGCCCCCACCACCGCAGCTACGGCGCGGGCGCGCTGGAGGCGTACGCCGAGATGGTGGACGTTTCCAAGCGCTCGGGCTGTGCACTGCACCTCGCACACGCCACGATGAACTTTCCCGTCAACAAGGGCAGAGCGCCCGAGCTGCTGGCGTTGCTGGACGACGCGATCGCTCACGGCGCGGACATCTCGCTGGACACCTACCCGTACCTGCCGGGTGCGACCTACCTGAGCGCGCTGCTGCCGTCGTGGGCGACGGAGGGTGGACCGGAGAAGGCGCTGGCCCGGTTGTCCGATGTGGACACCCGAGAGCGGATCCGCGAGGAGATCGAGGAGATCGGTTCGGACGGGTGCCACGGCGTGCCGGTCGACTGGGACTCCATCGAGATCAACGGGGTGCGCAACGACCACAACACGCACCTGGTCGGCGCGAGTGTCCGGGCTTCCGCGCAAAGGCTGGGACGCGCGCCCGCAGACCTGTACTTCGACGTGCTGGTCGACGAACGCCTGGGCACGTCCTGCCTCATGCACGTGGGCCACGAGGAGAACGTGCAGGCGATCATGAAGCACCCGGCGCACACCGGCGGCAGCGACGGGCTGCTCGTCGGCGACCGCCCGCACCCGCGCGCGTGGGGCACGTTCCCCCGCTACTTCGCGCGCTACGTCCGCGAGCTGGGCGTGCTGAGCCTGGAGGAGTGCGTCGAGCACCTCACCGGCCGTGCCGCCAAGCGTTTGCGGCTCACCGACCGGGGTCTGGTCCGCGAGGGTTACGCGGCCGACCTGGTGCTGTTCGACGCCTCGACGATCGCCGACACGGCGACGTTCGACCAGCCTCGGCAGCAGGCCGCCGGCATCCCGTACGTGTTCTGCAACGGGGTGACGGTGATCGACGACGGAACCGCCACCGGCGCATTGCCAGGCCATTCACTCAGGAGCCGCCCGTGATCGACTGGTTGCAACACACAACACCGGGTCTGCTGACCCTCGCGGTGGTCAGCATCGCGGTGCTGCTGCTCCTCATCATCAAGTTCAAGGTCGAGCCGTTCATCGCGTTGATCGTGGTGGCACTGCTGGTCGCGCTGGCCGCGGGCGTGCCGACCGAGACGTTGGTCGGTTCGGCGCAGAAGGCCTCGGACTCGTTGCTGGAGAGGGGCTTCGGCGGCATCCTCGGCCACATCGCCGCCATCATCGGTCTCGGCACGTTGCTCGGCGCGATTCTCGAGGCGTCCGGCGGCGCGCAGGTGCTGATGGACAAGCTGATGCACGCGTTCGGCGAGAAGCGCGCGCCGGTCGCGATCGGCCTGGCCGGTCTGATCTTCGGTGTGCCGGTCTTCTTCGACATCGGCATCTTCGTCCTGGCGCCGCTGGTGTACGTGGCGGCGCAGCGCAGCGGCAAGTCGATCGTCCTGTTCAGCATGCCTTTGCTGGCGGGCCTTTCGGTCATGCACGCGTTCATGCCGCCTCACCCCGGTCCGGTGGCGGCTGCCGGTCTGCTCAAGGTGTCGCTCGGCTGGATCATCATCATGGGTCTCGCGGTCGCGATCCCGTCGTGGTTCGTCGGTGGTGTCCTGTACTCGTACTGGATCGGCAAGCGGATCAACGTCGCGGTGCCGGAGGAGATGCTGGTCGCGGCCGAGGAGGCCCGCAAGGAGAACGGTGACCGCCAGCCGCCGTCGCTCGGCCTGGTGCTCTCGATCATCGGCCTGCCACTGGTGCTGATCCTCGCCGGCACGTTCGGCTCGATCCTGTTGCAGAAGGGCTCCGCGCCGTACGCGATCGCCACGTTCTTCGGCACGCCCGCGGTGGCGTTGACGATCTCGGTGCTGCTCGCGTTCTGGCTGCTGGGTTTCCGGCGCGGCATGACGCGGGAGAAGATCGCGGAGCTGTCCGGCGCGTCGCTGCGGCCGGTCGCCATGATCCTGCTCGTGGTGGGTGCCGGTGGCTTCTTCGGCGCCGTGCTGGCCGCGACCGGCATCGGCAAGACGCTGGCGGGTGAGCTGTCCGGCATCGGCTTGCCGGTGATCGCGCTGTCGTACGTGATCAGCTGCGTGATCCGGATCGCGCAGGGCTCGGCGACGGTCGCGATCGTGACGACCGCGGGCATCGTGGCACCGGTGCTGGCGGACCTGAACTACTCGCAGCCGCAGCTGGCACTGGTGGTCATGGCGATCGCGGCGGGTTCGATCATCGCCTCGCACGTCAACGACGGCGGGTTCTGGATCGTCTCCCGCTACTTCGGCCTTTCGGTGAAGGAAACGCTGCAGTCGTGGACGGTGCTGGAAACCATCCTCTCCGTGGTCGGTTTCGTGGTTGCCGCACTGCTCAGCCTGGTCGTCTAATCGGACACAACTCAACAAGTTCGAACGCTTGACATCGTGAGCCCCGCGTCTCAGGATCGGCACATTGTTCATTTGTGTTTGATGTGGACGGGGCCCGCATGAACAACACGGAGGTCGTGCACCTGCACGACGCCACCTCCAGCGTGGTGATCGACGTCCCGGGAGCAGGACTCCCGGTCGTGACGCACTGGGGGCGAACGCTCGGCGACGTCGGCCAGGACGCCCTGCGCACCCTGGCCGACGTGCTGACGCGAACCATCCCCAACAGCGCACCCGATCACCCGGTCGCGGTCGCACTGCTGCCGGACGCGGGCGCCGGGCACTCCGGTCGTCCCGGCCTGCGCGGACATCGCGGCGGTGAGCACTTCGCGCCCGCGCTGAAGGTGACGTCGTTCTCGGTCGAGGATTCGATCTTCCGTTACGTGGCGGAGGATCCCGCGGCCGAGCTGACCGTGACCGGTGTGGTGGAACTGGCGTCGTCCGGGATGCTCCGGCTGCGGCACACCGTTCGCAACGACGGCTCGGCGCCGTATGCGTTGGAGGGACTGGAGACCGCGCTACCCGCGCCTGCTCACGCCACCGAGTTGCTCGACTTCACCGGGCGCTGGAGCCGTGAGCGTTCACCGCAACGGCACCCGTTCGCCTACGGCACCTGGGTGCGGGAGAACCGGCGTGGGCGCACCGGGCCGGACGCGACGATCGGGCTGCTGGCCGGCACGCCGGGGTTCTCGTTCCGCTCCGGCGAGGTGTGGGCGCTGCACGTGGCGTGGAGCGGCAACCACGTGACGTACGCGGAGAGCTTCCCCGACTCGACGCCCGTCCTGGGTGGCGGGGAACTGCTGCTGCCGGGCGAGATCATTCTCCAGCCGGGCGAGACCTACGAGTCGCCGTGGCTGTACGCGGCCTACTCCTCCGAGGGCATCGACGGCATCAGCGCTGCTTTCCACCGTCAGCTGCGCGAGCGTTCGCTGCGCCCCCGCCCCGTCGTGCTCAACACGTGGGAGGCCGTCTACTTCGACCACGACCTCGCGCGGTTGAAGTCACTGGCCGACACGGCCGCCGCCGTGGGCGTCGAACGGTTCGTGCTCGACGACGGCTGGTTCCGCCACCGCCGCGACGACACCGCGGGGCTCGGTGACTGGTACGTCGACGAAACGGTGTGGCCCGACGGCCTCACCCCGCTGATCGAGCACGTCCGCTCGCTGGGCATGGAGTTCGGCCTCTGGTTCGAGCCGGAAATGATCAACACCGACTCCGACCTCTACCGTGCCCACCCCGACTGGGTGCTGGGCCCGCGCCCCGGCGTGCTCGCGCCGTCGTGGCGCAACCAGCAGGTCCTGAACATCGCGCACCCCGAGGCTTACGCGTACATCCTCGAACGCGTCTCGTCCGTGTTGTCCGACAACGACATCGCGTTCGTGAAGTGGGACCACAACCGCGACCTGATCGCCTCGCGGGTGCACGACCAGACCGAGGCGTTCTACCGGCTGCTGGACGACCTGCGGCTGCGGCACCCGCACGTGGAGATCGAAAGCTGCTCGTCAGGAGGCTCCCGGATCGACCTGGGCGTGCTCTCGCGCACCGACCGCGTGTGGACCTCCGACTGCAACGACGCCCTGGAACGCCAGCTGATCCAGCGCTGGACCGGCGTCTTCCTGCCACCGGAGCTGATGGGCGCGCACGTCGGCCCGACCCGGTCGCACACCACCGGCCGCGTGCACGACCTCTCGTTCCGCGTGGCCACCGCCCTGTTCGGCCACTTCGGCATCGAATGGGACATCAACTCGGCCACGGACGAGGAACGCGCGCGGCTGCAGGCGGCGATCGAGTACTACAAGGACGTGCGCTCCCTGGTGCACAGCGGTGTCTCGGTGCACTCCGACCACCCGGACCCCGCCGCGTGGGTGCACGGCGTGGTCGCCGCCGATCGGTCCGAGGCGCTGTTCTGCTACGCCCAGATCGCGACTTCGGTGCAGCACAAGCCGGCGCGGGTGCGCTTGCCCGGCCTCGATCCCGCGCGGACGTACGAGCTGTCGTTCGACGCGCCGGCCGGTTGGCCGAGGCTGATCGGGCGGGACTCGCCGAAGTGGGAACCGGTCTCGTTGCCCGGCTCGGTGCTCGGTGACGTCGGGATCCAGCTCCCGGTGCTCGAGCCTGAGCAGGCGATCCTGCTGCGGTTGCGCTGAGCATGCGAAAGCCCCGGCGGGAAGGATCCCGCCGGGGCTCTTCCCCTTACTGGCCGGCACGACTTCCGTCGGCCTTGGTAGCCCACCACTTGCCGCCAACGCCCTGCCCGATGGCTTCGCCGCAGACCTTGTCACCTGAGAAGAGGTACTGCGGCGATCCTGCGATGGTGAGCTGTTTCTTCCCGTCCCGCTCAATCGTCCCCACGATCGAGGGATCCACGCCCTGCACCTGGAAACCCTCGCTGACGAAAGCGGGCGGCCACTGCACCGCACACTCGCCGGAGCAGTTGCTCGCGGGCGGGTTCGCGGAGTCGTCGTCGAACCGGTAGAGCGTCATGCCGTCGGCGTCGGTGGCGACGACGCCCAGGTCCTTGACGGTCGCGCTGGTGAGTGCGATCGCCTTGTTCTGCTGAGCCTTCTTGCCGTCGGTGGCGGTGGCGAACCACTTCGGCACCGCGATCCCCTTGGCCTCACCGGGCTTGGTGTCGTTCTTGAACGTGTACTGCGGCCAGTTCGCGACGGTGAGCTGCTTCTTGCCGTCCGCGCGGGTGATCGTGCCGAGCAGCTTCGGGTCGACGCCCTTCACGCGCGGCTGGTCACCCTCCACGGACACCGGCGGCCAGGTCGCGGCGCACCCACCGTCGCAAGTGGACTCACCCGGCTTGTCGCCGTCGAACCGGTAGAGCGTGAGGCCGGCGTCGTTGGTCAGCACCGCGCCGAGACCAGCGATCACACCGGTGCGGGCGGCCAACCGGGTGCGTTCGCCGTTCTTGCCGGTGGCGAACCACTTGCCCTGCAGGCCCTGGCCCTTGGTCTCGCCCGGCTTGCCGTCCTTGGCGAACCGGTACTGCGGCAGGCCGTCGACGGTCAGCTGACGGCTGCCGTCCTTGCGGACGATCGTGCCGACGAGCGCCTCGTCCACGCCGTTCACCGTGAAGTTCTCGTCGGCAACCGTGGCGGGAGGCCAGGTCGCGGCACATTCACCGTCGCAAGTGGACTCACCAGGCTTGTCGCCGTCGAAGCGGTAGAGCGTGAAACCCTTGACGTCGGTGACCACCGGCCCGAGGTCGTCGATCTCCGCGACGCCGAGCGCCACGACGTTCTCCTGCTGCTGTGCGACCGGCTTGCTCTCCGGCGTGCCGGCGCAGGCGGTCAGCGAGATCAACCCCAGTGCGACGACCGCAACCGTCTTGCGGATCATCATGAACCTCCCGGCTCGTGCCCTCCAACGCCACTCACACGTACAGAGCGCCCGGTCGGTTCAAATTTTTTCAGTCCCCCTGACCAGCGAACATCGCGCGCTTCAGCGCGGGGACCGCACTCGCGGTCCTCAGGACGGTCTTGAAGATCGTCCGCACCACCGGGCTGCCGTCCGCGAACTGCTTCGCCGCCCGCAGCGAGTCGCGGACCGCCGCGAACCCGTAGTCGTACATCTCCTGCTCGTACCGGGCGATGGCGTCGCCACCCTCGGCGATGCAGCGTGCGAGCAACTGCGCGTCCCGCAAGGCGATGTTCGCCCCGGCTCCCCTCATCGGCGTCATCGCGTGGATGGCGTCGCCGAGCAACGTGACGTTCGTTGGCTGCCAGCGGTCGATCGCCCTAGAGGACCTGATGCGCCACTCGCTGATCGTCTCGACCGGTGAGGCCGCCACGATCCGCTGCAGCTCCGGGCTCCACCGCGAGATCCTCCCCAGCACCTCACGTTGCAGGTCGAGTCCATCGTGGACGGTCATGCCCGCTGCCGCGTAGGCCCACATCAGGTAGGGACGTGCGTTGTCGAACAACGGGTCGTCCGGGTGGTCGGTGACGCCGAGCCCGTCGTGGGCGGCCAGGAACATCCCCGCGCGACCCGTCGGGATGATCGAGTTCGCCCGGACGACCAGTTCCGACGGCACCCGGGCGTTCTCGTCGAGGAACAGCTTCCCCGCGATCGCCGTGACACCGACCTCCTCGGTGCCCGCGTGCGGGAGGTACTGCTTGCGCACCCGCGACCGGATCCCGTCCGCACCCACCAGCACGTCGCACGACGCGGTGGTGCCGTCCTCGAAGTGCAGCGTGATGTCGTCGCCCTGCTCGTACCGCTCGAACCGCTTGCCGAACCGCACGTCCAGGCCGTCGAGCAACACCTGCCTGAGCGTGATCCGGCTCGCCGAGTAGTGCTGTTCCGCCTCGGGATCGAGCAGCAGCAACGGCTTGAGCTGCTCCGTCAGGAACCCGAACCCGTTGCCGCCACTTCCGGCACTCCGCTCGAACCTCTCCCAGTTCGCCGCGGGCAGGCATTCCCGCAGAGCCGCGGCTCCGTGCGGGTTGATGTGCACCCGATAGCCCTGCAGGCGGTCCGTGCGCGACCGATCGCGCTCGTACACCGCCACGTCCACACCGGCCTTGCGCAACCCGTGCGCCAGGCACAGCCCGCCGATTCCTCCACCGATCACCGCGATTCTCATGCCCCAAGTTTCAACCGCTTGGTTGATTAAGTCAATCCATTGGTTGATAACGGACGGTCGGCTACCGTGTGGCGGTGGATCAACGCCGCTCTCCCAGCGCCTCGGAGCGCAAGCGCGACCCGGAACGCACGCGGGCCCGCATCATCGAGGCGGCCGCGGTGGAGTTCGGCGCGAAGGGCTACGCGGCCGCGCGCACGTCGGACATCGCGGCGCGCGCGGGCGTGAACAAGCAGCTGATCTCGTACTACTTCGGCGGCAAAGAGGGCCTGTACAAGGAACTCGCGACGAGCTGGCACGGCACCGCCGCCGAGATGGCGAGCCAGGAGCAGCCGCTGGACGCGGTGCTGGCGAGCTTCGTGGCGACCACGCTCACCGATCACGGCCGGGTGTGGGCGTGGTCGAACCTGGCGGATGACAGCCCGTCCACCGACCAGGAGTTCCTGCGCGCCCAGGTCGACCAGCTGCGCGACCGGCAGGCCGCCGGCGAGCTCCCCGCGGACCTCGACCCCGGGCTGTTGCTGCTGACACTGATGGCGGCCGCCGCGGCACCGCTGACCCTGCGGCAGACCGCGCGCCAGATCACCGGCGAGGACCCGGGGACTCGTGAGTTCGCCGAGAAGTACGCGGCCCAGCTGGCGTTGCTGGTGCGGCACCTGTCCGGCCGAACCTGATTTCTTTTGCACCCGAACTCGCTACCCTGCGATTCATGGACGAGATCAGGCTTTCCGCGTCGACAGGGGGAGACGGGCTGTCGCCCTCGACGTCCGCCGCGATCAAGAACGCGCACGAGAAGCTCGAAGAAGAGCCGGACCGCAACCCCAAGTACTCGGTGGACCTGAGCGACGCGAAGGGCGTCGTCGTCGGAGACAACGCGAGCCAGACCAACAACTTCGGCTGACCATGAGGGTCGAACCACCGCCCGGCGGGGAGCCGGTGTCCATCGACCTCCGTGGTGCGCAAGGCATTTCGGTCGGCGACCACACCGTCCAGAAGAACACCTTCTGGATCGCCCTGCCTCCTGCCGTGCGGCGGCTGCTGATCGTCGTGCTCGCCGGTGTGCTGGTCGTGGGCAGCGGATTCGTGGCCGTGCGGTGGATCGTCCCGATGTTCGCGCCCATCTACAAGACGACGTTCCTGATCGACGCGGCCGAAGGTGACCTCGCGAGCGTCACGAACGCGCTGACGACGGTCGTCGGCAACTCCGGTGAGCACGACTCCCAGTCGTTGCGCAGTTTCGGCGGCGACTGCGGCAGCGAGGACAACACGACGCAGCTCGTCGGGTTCGGCACCGGCAACCGGCAGGAGATCGCCGAGGCCGCGCGATCGGTGCGGCAGGGCTCGAAAGCGACGCTGCAGCGCGGAATCGTCGAGGCGGTCGGTGACTTCACCACGCCGATGTCGCTGAAAGCCAAGCAGGTCAACAGGATCATCGTCGTGACGAGGCACGGCAAGGACGCGTGCGACCCCGACGACGAGTTCGTCCAGGCCCAGATCCGGGACCGGGTCGCGGCCGCCGGGCTGACCATCGAGTTCCGGTTCATCGGCTACCAGGTCCTCGACGACGGCGAACGGCTGAAAGAGCTGACCGCGCAGCTCAAGTCGCAGGAGCCGACGTTCACGAACTCGCCGGAGGAGCTGAGCCGCGCGCTCGCCTGGTTCGCGACCATCGAACCGGTGCTGCGGTCGTCGCAGTCGGTCGTCAACGTGCTGAACCCGACCGTGGACAAACTGAACTCCGCTTCCGAGGCTCTCAAGAACGGCCGGTTCGACCTGGCGGACAACGCGCTGGCCGAGGCCCGCGACGCCGTCGTCGACATCGAGATCAAGGACCTGGACGGCCGCACCAGCTCGGCGGAAGCGGTGCGGCTGCGGGACCTCGCGGTCCGGCTGCGCTCCCTGCAGGCGTCGGTGATCGAGGCAGCCGACGCGTTGCTGACTTCGGCTCGTTCGGGGCGGAACCTGGCGGAGCCGCTCTCCGTCTACACCAAGGCCGCCGACGGCTACAACGCCGTGGCGCGGGAGATGACGAACGCGCTGACATCGCTGCGCGCGCAGGGTCCAGGGGGAACGCGGTGAAACGCTGGTTGCTGGTGGCAGGTGCTGTCGTGGTGGTGCTGGGGCTGGTCTCCGGAGGCCTGTGGATCCTGTTGCCGCCCGATCACCGCACGACGTTCCTGGTCGACGCGTCCGAGTCGGCCGACTTCGGCGAGGTTGCCGACGCCGTCGGTACCGCCGCCTCGAACATGTCCGCCGACGACTCCCTGGCACTGCGCCGTTTTGGTGGTGCCTGCGATGCCGGGAACACCGCCGAACTCGTCCCACCGGGCACCGGCCAGGCGGCGGAGATCAGTGCCGCGGCGCGCGCGATCACGCCCAGTGGCAAGGCGACGCTGCTCAGCGGCATCCTCGCGACGATCGACGACTTCGCGCGCACCTATCCGTTCCGCGGTGACAAGACGAACCGCGTGGTGGTGATCGCGCGAGGTGGCGCCGACGCGTGCGGCAAGAGCGCCGAGGAGGTGCGCGCGATCATCAAGGAGCACATCGCGAAGACCGGCGTGAAGATCGACTTCCGGTTCGTCGGCCACAAGCTGAACCGGGACCAGGTCAAGGTCCTCAACGAGATCGCGGCTGCGGCCGACGCACAGCAACCGCGCCTCACCAAGAACTCCGCAGAGCTCGTCACCACGATGAAGGAGGTCTCCGTCCCCGCCGACCTGGTGGCGAAGGAGGTCAAGACCTCGCCGTGCGACGCAGCGACCCCGGAAGTGCTGCTGGCCGCGCACAAGCCCCAGGTGGACGGAGCTCGGTACTTCGACATCAAGTGCGAGCAGGACCGGTACCTGCTGGCGAAGGCGAACAACGAACAGCGGTTCAGCGACGATCTGATCGCCGTCTTCGAGTTCAAGGACGACACGTGGCAGTACGTGGTGGCGGGAACAGACCTGCCGTGCGGTCAGGTGCCGAAGGACGTGTGGCAGAAGTGGGACTTCAGGTGCAACTTCGACCCGGTCGTCTGCCGTGACGGCGAAAGCAAGATCACCGTTCTGGAAGGCTGGGTCGACTGCCCGGCCGCGATCGACATCGCCGACCGCTACAACGCCGCGATCAACGCCCAGCAGGCACAGGGACAAGGCCTGTTCTGGACCTACGGCGAGTGGTCCTGCTCATGGCCTTACGAGGACGGCCTGGCGCACTCCCAGGTCCCGCTCAAGTGCGGCAGGAAGAGCGACCGCGCCCTGATTCAGATCGGCGACTACCAGTGGTGACGGCTAGGACTCGCTGGCCGCGCGGTCGGCGAGGACCTGCTTCAGTCCTTTGAGGCCGCCGCGCATCATCAGGTCGTGGTTGCCGCGGAAGAACGGCTTGGCGATAAGCACCAGCCGCCGCAACAAGGGCTTGTTGACCACGACCTCCTGGTCGAACACCAGGTCGGTGCCGCCGTCCCGGCCGATGATCTCCCAGCTCGCGAAGCCTTCGAGATCACCGGACAAAGACGCGCGCAACAGCCCGGCCTGCTGGTTGGCGATGCTGTGCCGCACCTGCACGACGAGGTCGAACGGCAGGAACGCGCGGCAGCGGAGCACGCCGGACTCGTCGTCGATCTTCGTCGCCGACCGCACCTCCGGCCACCACTTCGGGTAGTTCGCGATGTCGGACAGCACGTCGTACACGGCTGCCGGAGACGCGCAGACGTGCCACACGCTGCGGAACCGGTAGCGGTTGAGTGACACGGCCGACATCATCCCGGATAGCTCGTTCGAGTGACAGGTTCTCGGCAGAACTCACACCGATCGCCAATTCCTCACAACGTGTCATGCGGGCCAGCGTCTCATTAGGACAACCGGTTGACGCCGAACGATCACCCCGCCGCCGACACGTCCTCGTCACCGAGCACCTGCAGCAGGAACTGGCCCGTGTAGCTCTTCTCGACCTCGGAGACCTGTTCGGGGGTGCCCTCCGCGACGACCATGCCGCCGCCGGAGCCGCCTTCCGGCCCCATGTCGACGATCCAGTCGGAGGTCTTGATGACGTCGAGGTTGTGCTCGATGACGATGACGGTGTTTCCCTTGTCCACCAGGCCGTTGATCACGCCCAGCAGCTTGCGGATGTCCTCGAAGTGCAGGCCCGTCGTGGGTTCGTCGAGGATGTAGACCGTCTTGCCGGTCGACCGCTTCTGCAGCTCCGACGCGAGCTTCACGCGCTGCGCCTCACCACCGGACAGCGTCGGCGCGGGCTGGCCCAGCCGGACGTAGCCGAGGCCGACGTCGACCAGCGTGCGCAGGTGCCGGTGGATGGCGTTGATCGGCTCGAAGAACGTGGCCGCTTCCTCGATCGGCATGTCGAGGACCTCGGAGATCGTCTTGCCCTTGTAGTGCACCTCGAGCGTCTCGCGGTTGTACCGCGCGCCCTTGCACACCTCACAGGGGACGTAGACGTCCGGGAGGAAGTTCATCTCGATCTTGATGGTGCCGTCGCCCGCGCACGCCTCGCAGCGACCGCCCTTGACGTTGAACGAGAAGCGGCCCGGCTGGTAGCCGCGGACCTTCGCCTCGGTGGTGGCCGCGAAGAGCTTGCGGACGTGGTCGAACACGCCGGTGTAGGTGGCCGGGTTCGACCGCGGCGTGCGGCCGATCGGCGACTGGTCGACCCGCACCAGCTTGTCGACCTGGTCCAGGCCCTTGATCCGGGTGTGCCTGCCGGGCACCTGGCGCGCGCCGTTGAGCTTGTTCGCGAGCACCGTGGCGAGGATGTCGTTGACCAGCGTCGACTTGCCCGAGCCGGACACGCCCGTCACCGCCGTGAGCGTGCCGAGGGGGAACGACACGTCGATGCCGCGCAGGTTGTGCTCGCGGGCGCCGACGACGGTCAGCTGCCGCTTCTTGTCGATCTTGCGGCGCTTGGCGGGCATCGCGATCTGCTTGCGCCCCGACAGGTACGCGCCGGTGATCGAGTCCTTGTTCTGCAGGAGCTTCTTGTACGGGCCGCTGTGCACGACCTTGCCGCCGTGCTCGCCGGCGCCGGGACCGATGTCGACGACCCAGTCCGACGTGCGGATCGTGTCCTCGTCGTGCTCGACGACGATCAGCGTGTTGCCGAGGTCGCGCAGCCTGGTCAGCGTCTCGATCAGCCGGTGGTTGTCGCGCTGGTGCAGGCCGATCGACGGCTCGTCCAGCACGTACAGCACGCCCACGAGACCCGAACCGATCTGCGTGGCGAGCCGGATGCGCTGGGCCTCACCGCCGGACAGCGTGCCGGACGCGCGGTCGAGCGACAGGTAGTCGAGACCGACGTCGAGCAGGAAGTGCAGGCGGGCCTGGATCTCCTTGAGCACCGCGCCCGCGATCATCGACTCGCGCTTGCCGAGCTTGAGGCCGTCGAGGAAGTCGGAGCACTCCGCGACGCTCATCGCGCAGACCTCGGCGATGGACTTGTCGCCCTTCTTGCCGTGGTGCAGCGTGACCGCGAGGATCTCGGGCTTGAGGCGGGTGCCGGCACACGCGGGGCACGGGACCTCGCGCATGTAGCCCTCGTACTTCTCCCGCATGTACTCGGACTCGGTCTGCTCCTGGCGCCGCTCGAGGAACGGGATCACGCCCTCGTAGTTGGCGTAGTAGGAGCGCTCGCGGCCGTAGCGGTTGCGGTAGCGGACGTGCACCTGCTCGTCGATGCCGTGCAGGATCGCCTTCTGCGCCTTGGCGGGCAGCAGCCGCCACTGCTGGTCCATCCGGAAGCCGATGGTCTCGCCGAGCGACTGCAGCAGGCGCGTGAAGTACTCGGCGGTCTGCCCGCCGGCCCACGGCGCGATGGCGCCCTCTTCGAGGCTCAGCTCGTCGTCCGGGACCACGAGCTCCGGGTCGACCTCCTTGCGCACACCGATGCCCGTGCAGACCGTGCACGCGCCGTACGGCGAGTTGAAGGAGAACGAGCGAGGCTCCAGGTCCTCGATCGCGAGCGGGTGGCCGTTGGGGCACGCCAGGTTCTCGGAGAAGCCCCTGATCCGCTTCGGGTCCGTCTCCGGCAGGTCGACGAACTCCAGCTCGACCAGACCGTCCGCCAGGCGCAGCGCGGTCTCGACCGAGTCGGTGAGGCGCTGCTTGGACGACGCCTTCACGGTGAGCCGGTCGATCACCACCGCGATGTGGTGCTTCTCCTGCTTCTTGAGCTTGGGCACGTCGGCGAGCGCGTAGACGACCCCGTCGACCTTCGCGCGCGAGTAGCCCTGCCCCTGCAGGTTCTGGAAGAGGTCGACGTACTCGCCCTTGCGGCCGCGGATGACCGGCGCGAGGACCTGGAACTTGGTGCCCTGCTCCATCGCGAGCACCTGGTCGACGATCTCCTGCGGCGTCTGCTTGCCGATCGCCTCGCCGCACTGCGGGCAGTGCGGCTTGCCGGCGCGCGCGTAGAGCAGGCGCAGGTAGTCGTAGACCTCGGTGATCGTGCCGACGGTCGAGCGCGGGTTGCGGCTCGTGGACTTCTGGTCGATCGACACCGCGGGCGACAGGCCCTCGATGAAGTCGACGTCCGGTTTGTCCATCTGACCGAGGAACTGGCGCGCGTACGCCGAGAGCGACTCGACGTAGCGGCGCTGCCCCTCGGCGAAGATCGTGTCGAACGCGAGGCTCGACTTGCCGGAGCCGGACAGCCCCGTGAAGACGATGAGGCTGTCCCGCGGCAGGTCGAGATCCACGCTGCGCAGGTTGTGCTCGCGGGCGCCGCGAACGACAAGACGGTCTGCCACTGGGGTCCCTTCGGCTGCGATCGGCGGGCCACTCACGCCGCACTCTTCCGAACAAGCGTTCGAAGCGTACTAGCATCAATTCGGAGGCTGCGACCGACCCGCCGACCATGCTAGGTCCCACCCCTGACAAAAACGGTTCTGGCCGCCGACGCATTCCCCTGAGCAGGCTTTACTCCTAGGCTGGTCACTTCGATCAGAGCCTCAACGTCGGGGAGAGGCAGCACACATGACCTACACGCCGTCCACGCAGCACACCTCCGTACCGGCACCGCGAAGAGTGCCGGACCGGCACATCAACGCGGTGCGCCAGGCGACGGACGTGCTGTACGAGGTCGTCGAGGAGCTGGACCAGGCCGCCGTGCGCGGTCAGAGCCTGCTGCCCGGATGGACCCGCGGACACGTCCTCACCCACCTCGCGCGCAACGCGGACGCGCTGGTGAACCTGCTCACCTGGGCGCGAACCGGGGTCGAGCACCAGGCCTACACGTCACGCACGGACCGCGACGCGGACATCGAGGAGGGCTCGCGACGGCTCCTGCAGCTGATCAAGGCCGATCTCGACTCAGCGTGCCTGCGCTTCGACGCCGCGTGCCGCGACATGCCGGCGCACGCGTGGCGTTCCGAGGTCATCGCACCCAGCGGCACCACGATCGCGGCGTCGGTCGTGCCTTTGTTCCGGCTGCGCGAGGTCTGGATCCACCTCGTCGACCTGAACTGCGGCGTCGGGTTCGACGACCTGCCCGCGGAGTTCGTGGCGGAGTTGCTCGACGACGCCGTGAAGCAGTTCGAGGGCAGGGTCGACCCGTTCAGCATCGAGGTCGACCTGCCGGAGGGCGGTCAGCGCATCTGGACCGTCAGCGGCCCGGCCAGCCGCAGCTCGGTCAGCGGGTCCGCCAGCGCCGTCCTGGGCTGGCTGACCGGCAGGACCGACGGCACCGGCCTGCGCGGTGAGCTGCCGGAGCTGCCCGACTGGATCTGAGTCAGCAACCGGTACGCGGGCCGCTCGACGAACTTCGTCATCAGCCAGCCCAGCACCACGGCCGAGGTGAGGAACCCGGCGAGCAGCCACCAGGACCGCAGCCCAACGGCGTGCATGCGGTCCATCACCACGGTGCCGATCTGCTGGTGCACGAGGTACACCCCGTACGAGATGCCGGCGAGCCAGGTGACGGGCCTGGCGACCGGCGCGAAGAACACCCAGTCGGGGCCGGCCGCCGCGGCGCACACCAGGAGTAGCAGAACAGCGAAGCCGAGCGTCGAACCGTACTCGGTCGTGTGAATCGCCTGAGCCACCAACGTGGCGGTGAGGAGAGCGACCAGGTGCGGGGTGCTCATCCGGTGCTTGTGCCACAGCCAGATCGCGATTCCGGCGGCGAACAGCTGCGCCCGGTGCAGCGCGAAACCGTTGTAGATCACGAAGAGCGTGTGCGAGTGGTCGAGCAACGGCCGCAGCAGCAGCGGCGTGACGATGAGCGCCCACAGGAAGAACCGGAGCTTCTTGCCGCGCATGTGTTTCACGAGCACGGCCCCGGCGATGAACGCCGCGATCTGCACCGGCACGGTCCAGTACGCGAAGTCGACGATGTCGACGTCGGGGAACCACTGGTTGACCAGCAGCAGGTTGTAGACGACGTCTCTGCCGTCGAGCTGGCTCCACCCCTCGGGTGCGATCCACCGCTGCACGGCATATGTCAGCAGCACGGCCGCCATGTACGCCGGCAGCAGGCGCGCGAGTCTTCTCCACAGGAACTGCCCCGGCTTGCCGCTGTCGAGCGAGGCGCAGGCGAAGAAGGCCGAGACGACCATCAACGTGCTGGCGCCCATCGACATCGGGAAGCGGAACGGCAGCGGCCCGAGGTCGGGGTGGCTGCTGACGCTGGTGAGCGTGGCGTGGTGGAGCAGCACACACCCGATGGCGACGACCCGGAGGACGTCCCAGCTGACCCTGCGGGCCGTCCGGGGCTTGTGCCGTTGCGCTGGAATCACGAGAGGCGGGGACCTGTCCGTTTGGTGCTTTCGGAGTAATCGGCGGGTCGGCGGTGATCCTTTACTACCCTATGAGTGCGACCTGTACGCAACCTGAAGGTGTGCGTTGCACCGCTTCGAGCGACTACCGTCTGCCACCGTGGACGTACTCGAGAACTACACCGGACACGTCGAGCCGGACGGCCCCGCGGCCCGCCGCACCCTGGACGCGCTGACCATCACGAAGATCTCCGTCGGACCGATGGACAACAACGCCTACCTGCTTGTTTGCCGGTCCACGAACGAGGCGTTGCTCATCGACGCGGCCAACGACTACGAGCGCCTGTCCGACCTGCTCGGCCACATCCCGAACCGCCCCCGCCTGCGCACGATCGTGACGACCCACCAGCACGCCGATCACTGGCAGGCGCTGGGCGCCCTGGCCGGCGCCCACGGTTCGAACACCGTCGCCCACGAGCTCGACGCCTCCGTCCTCCCGGTCCCGCCGGACGTCCTGGTGGACCACGGCGACACCATCAACGTGGGCGAAGTCCCTCTCTCGATCATCCACCTGCGCGGCCACACCCCCGGCTCGATCGCCGTCCTCTACGACGACCCGGCCGGCCACCCGCACCTCTTCACCGGAGATTCACTCTTTCCGGGGGGTGTGGGAAAGACCCCGTCCCCGGACAACTTCGCGTCCCTGATCAACGACGTGGAGGACCGCCTGTTCGCCGTCCTGCCCGACGACACCTGGTTCTACCCGGGCCACGGCGACGACTCGACGCTGGGCAAGGAACGCCCGTCGCTCGCGGAGTGGCGCGCCCGCGGCTGGTGAGCTCGGCCGACCGAGGGGGCCGGTCACCGCGGGCTTCCTCGGTCACAATCAGACTTCGATGATCGTGACCATGCCGTCGAGCCCTTTGAAGTCATCGGCGTTACGCGTGTAGAGCGGTATTCCTCGCGATGACGCGACGGCGGCGATCATCAGGTCCATCCGCCGGGGTTTCGGATTTCGATTCGCCGCCATCGTCAGCGCCACCAGCGTGCCGTACCGGGCGGCCGCTTGAGCATCGAATGGCAGTGGTTCGAAGTCGACGATCGCTGCACCGAGTTTCTCGGTGCGAGCAGCCCTGGATGCGGCGTCCTTGGCCATCGCCACACCTTGATGCAACTCAGCCATCGTGATCGCTGTGAGCTCCGGCACCTCCGGCAGCGCCGCCGGATCCAACAGGCCGAGGTCGATGTACGCACACGTGTCGAGCACTCCGGACTCGGGGCGCTCAGTCACGACTGCGCTCCCACGGGTCGAAGTCGCCCACGCGGTCTTCATCGCCGAAGAACTCATCGGCTTCCTGACGCATGCGAGCATGGTCGACCCGAGGCAGAGTCCTGTGGCGTTCGACAAGCTCTTCGGCCGTCAGCCGACGACGACGAGGCAAGGGCCGAAGTTCGGCAATCTCAACACCATTGCGCGTCACGTGGTATGTCTCGCCCGCCTCCACCGCGTCCATGACGGCGGCGGAGTGGTTGCGGAACTCCCGCTGACTGATGACCTTCACATCCCAAGTGTAGCCCCGCGTAGCACACCACGCTACAGCAGCTGGACTTGTTCACCGCTGGCGTGATTCACTCTTTCCGGGGGGAGTGGGAAAGACCACGTCCCCGGACAACTTCGCGTCCCTGATCAACGACGTGGAGGACCGCCTGTTCGCCGTCTTGCCGACGACACCTGGTTCTACCCGGGCCACGGCGACGACTCGACGCTGGGCAAGGAACGCCCGTCCCTCGCGGAGTGGCGCGCCCGCGGCTGGTCAGCTCGGCCGAGCGGGGCCGTCTACCGGCGACGTGGGCGGCTCCTCGGTGAACGTTTCCCCGCTAGGCGTGAGCCTGTGCGTCCAGCAGGTCGAGGTAGCCGGTGGTCGTGCGCCACAGCGCGTCCGAGTACGGGGTGAGCTTGCCGGGACTCCAGCGTCGGTCGGTGTAGTCCCGGTTCGCCCGGCGCAACGCCCGCAAGCTCACCTCCAGCTCGTCCTCGACCCGCCGTCGGAGTTCCTCCGGCGACGGCGCGGCCTGACGCACGAGCTCGGCCGTGCCGTCGCTCACCGCCACAAGGGCTTCCTCGATGATGCCGTCCGCGGCACTCCAGATCAGCGCGGGCCGCTCGACGCGGTGGTTCCACACCGGTGCGTCCTTCGACCGCCACACCGCCTCGAACGGGTTGCGCGACAACCGCATGGAGTTCGCCCAGTGCTCGGCCCCGACCGGCTCGCTGAGCCACGGCACCTCGTCCACCGGCAGGTCCGTCACCAGGGCGACCTCGATGACGTCGAGATCCTTCGGCACGTCGAGCAGGCCACCGAAGACCCACAGCTCGACCACCTGGAACCGGAAGAACGAGGCAGGCAGCTCACCGCACTTCTCCGCGAGCTCAGCCAGGTGGTGCACAGCGCGAGTCCATTTCACGAGGTGGATCATGCCTGACCTGGTTCGTGCGGCCTTGGCCCGGCTGGATCGCGTGGAACCGGTGCTGTGTGCGTTCCACGAGGTCTTCCGCTCCTTCGCTCCGGTGGATCCCTCGTTGCCGCTGGCCGGTCTGCCCATCGCGGTGAAGCGCGGCGAGCGCCGCAGCCACCGCGAGTCGTTGATGGCTCTCGGTTGCGTCCCCATCGGCCTGACAACCACGCCCGATGGCAGCACCCCGTGGCAGACGTGGGGCCGCAACTCTCGCGGCGTCACACGCAACCCGTGGAACCTCGACCGGACGCCCGGAGGCTCGTCCGCCGGGTCTGCCGTGGCCGTGGCTTCAGGGGTCGTGCCGCTGGCCACGGGCGTCGACGGGGCGGGCTCGATCCGCATCCCGGCGGCGTGGTGCGGGGTGTTCGGCCTGAAGACCACTTCCGCGGAAAGGGCTGCGGTCGGGGTGTTCACCCGCGACCCCGACCTGCTCGCGGCCTACCTGGGCACGTCGGAAGTCGGCTCGCCGACCGCGGTCTGGTCACCTGACCTCGGTTTCGCCTCGGTGGACGCGGAACAGGCCGAGATCGCCTGGCAGGCGGCGGCGAAGCTGCGTCCGCGCCCCGTGGACCTGGTGCTGCCGGACCCCGCCGAGGACTGGTTCGCGAACCGCTGCGGCCCGAATCCCGCGCTGGACGAGCTGTTCGAGAGCACCGACCTGCTGCTCACCCCGGCAACGCCCGGTCCGCCGCACGGGCACGACGGGCCGGGTACGCGGATCAACACCTCACTGACGTGGGCGTTCAACCTCAGCGGGCATCCGGCGATCAGCATCCCGGCGGGTTTCGACTCCTGCGGCCTGCCGGTCGGGCTGCAGGCCGTGGCGCGGCACGGACGGGAAGCCGACCTGGTGGCGGCGGCGCGCTTGATCTCCGGTGCGGTCGGGGTCGCACCCTTCGCGAACTGAGCCGATCGGGTGGTTTGACCCCAATCCACCTCGCGCGCCACACCACGTGCGGTCTCCTCGTCGCTCGAGGAGGCCACGGATGGCGCGACGAATCGGCGGCAAGGGCGGCGGATCGGATCCCGGCGCGGGCAAGGCGGGCGCGGTGGTGGCGGCGGGCGTGCTGGCGGTGTCCGTCGCGGCGGGCAGCGGAGGTCTGTCGGCCGGAGGTGGTGCGACTGCCGTGGACGCCGTCGGGACGAACCTGACGAGAGCGAAGTCCGAGGGCGGGAAGGCCGCCCGCAAAGGGGACGCGGACGGCGCGTGGCGGCAGCTGAACATGCGCACCCTGAAACGCACCGCCAAGCCGGCGCTGGAGTGCGTGTCGCATTCGTTCGGCCAGGTGCGGGACCACTTCGTGCGCAACCCGTGCCGGTCGCTCGACCGCACGCTGTTCGCGATCGGCGACGACCGGGGCAACGTCGCGGTCGTGTCCGTGGCCCACGTCGGCTTCCGGAACCGCCGCGACGCCGGCGAGTTCAAGAAGCTGATCGACGTGCACGGCACCGGTGACATCACCCCGCTCGGGGCCCCTCTGCTCGGCCTGGCGGACATCCGCTTCACCGGCCTGCACTACCAGTCCCGGCCGTCCGGCAGCACCGTGGTGATCGCCGAGGCCGAGACCGCATCCGGGCAGGTCAGCGGCGAGACGCTGGACGCGGTGGCCGACATGGCCAGCTGGCTGCCGCGCTAGACCTTCCGGCACCATGTAGAGAACCGACGATCGGCTGCGACACAGGGCTATGAGCACCGATCCGCGCGTTGACGACTACATCGCCGGGCTGCCGGACTGGCAACAGGACATCTGCCGCGAGGTCCGCAGGCTCGTCCACGAGGCCGACCCCGGCGTCGAGGAGACGATCAAGTTCACCAACCGGCCGTACTTCGTGCTGGACGGCAACATCTGCGCGTTGCTCGGCACCAAGGACCACGTGAACGTGTTCCTCTACGACAAGGCAATCGTGCCGGACCCGGAGAACATCATCACGAGCGGCCACGCGAACAAGACGGCGCGCATGATCTCCGTGTACCGCGACCAGCCCATCAACGGGCCGGCTCTGGTCGAGATGTTCCGCCGCATCATCGCCAACAACCGTCGGCGGAGGAGTGTCGGGCCCCGTCGGTAATCTCCTGGCGCATGGAGGTCGAGATCTACACCGACGGTGCGTGCAGCCCCAATCCCGGTCCGGGTGGCTGGGGTGCCGTGTTGCGTTACGGCGAGCACGAAAAGGACATGTACGGCGGTGACATCGGCCCTACTACGAACAACCGCATGGAACTGATGGCGCCCATCGTGGCGTTGGAGAGCCTCACGCGACCATCCACCGTGAGGCTCTACACGGACAGCACGTACGTCCGCAACGGCATCACCTCATGGGTGCACGGGTGGAAGGCGAACGGCTGGCTCACGAAGGCACGTGAGCCGGTCAAGAACGCCGACCTGTGGCGCCGCCTGGAAGAAGCTGCCAACAGGCACGAGGTGGAGTGGCATTGGGTGAAAGGCCATGCGGGCCACCCGGAGAACGAGCGCGCGGACAGGCTGGCCGTGCGCGGCGTGGAGGAGGTGACGGGGCGGGAGATCACGCAGCCCCAGGCAAAACCGAAGAAAGCGGCCAAGCAGAAGCAACCGCGCGAGCTGAGCGGCGAACCGTGTGGCGCGCCCACGAAGAAGGGCACGCCGTGTCCGATCACCGCTGGGGCGAACGGACTGTGTCACGTGCACGACCCGGCGTTGCAGTGCGGTGCCGTCACGAAGAAGGGCACGCCCTGCACGATCGCGACCGGCGGCGGCCGGTGCGAGTACCACCAGGACGCACTGGAGCTGTTCACGTGACGGCGAGAGAAGCCAGCAGCCGCAACGCTTCCTCCGACGGGCTACCAGGCGCGGCCACGTAGGTCACCAACGCCTGCCCCGCGTCCGAGGTCAGCGTCTCCACGGCCAGTTCGAGCGGCCCCAGCTGCGGGTGGTTCATGCGCTTGAACATGGGCTCTCGCGCGCGCACCGGATGCTCCGCCCACAGCGCGCGGAACAACGGCGACGCCTCGGACATCTCCTCGACCAGCGCGAGCAGCGCCGGGTCGTCCGGGTGCATGCCGTAGTCCGCCCGCAGGTAGCCGACGTTCTCACGCGCGCAGTCCGTCCAGCCGGGGTAGAGCTCCCGCGCGGCCGGGTCGGTGAACATGTACCGCACCATGTTCGGCTGCTCGCGGAAGTCCGTCACGAGCGCCGCGGCCAGCGGGTTCCAGGCGAGCACGTCGAGCCGCCGCCCGAGGACCATCGCTGGCACGCCCTGCAGCGCGTCGAGCAACCACCGCAACGCCGGCCGCACCTCCTCCGGCGGCGCCTCCACCCGAGCGGGCCGCGCCAGCCGGTAAAGATGCGCGCGCTCAGCGCTGTCCAGCCCGAGCGCCTGGGCCAGCGCGTCCAGGATCGAGTCGGACGCGTTGGACGCGCGTCCCTGCTCCATGCGCGTGTAGTAGTCAACGCTGATCCCGGCCAGCTGCGCCAGCTCCTCACGCCGCAGCCCCGGCACCCGCCTGCGCGAAGCCCGCTCGGGCGGGTCCAGCACCGCACGACGAGCCCGCAGGAACTCCCCCAACTCGCTCACGGCTCCCATCATGCCGGGATCGCTCCGACCAGTCCGCCGTCCACGACGAAGTCCTGCCCCGTCACATACCCCGCACGCTCCGACAGCAGGAACGCCACGACGTGCGCCACGTCCTCCGGCTCCCCCAGCCGCCCCATCGCCACCTGCCGCCGGTACGGCTCGTCGTCGACGACGTTGTCGCGGAACATGTCCGTCGCGATGTACCCGGGACTCACCGTGTTGACCCGAACCCCGGGCAGCTCGGCCCCGAGAGTCCGCGCCAAGCTGTGCACCGCAGCCTTGCTGGCCGCGTAGAGCGACGCGCCGGACAGCCCGCGATGCACCGTCCACGACGCGTTGATCACCACCGACGCCCCCGGCTTCAACCGCGCCCGCTGCACCGTGAAGTACACGCCCTTGAAGTTCGTGGCGAGGACCAGGTCCACGTCCTCCTCGGTGACCTTCCCGAACTCCCGGAACACCCCGATCCCCGCGTTCGCGAAGACCCCGTCCACCTCCCCGGCCTGCTCCATCAACGCCTCGACGTCGGCCACCTTCGACACGTCCGCGACCACGGTCTCAACACCGAGCTCCTGACACGCCACCGCCAACCGCTCCGGCGAACGCCCGGCCACCACGACCCGCGCACCGTCCTCGACCAGCACCCGCGCCGTCGCCAGGCCGATGCCGCTACCGCCACCCGTGATCAGAAACGTCTTCACGGCTCCGAGACTCCAGCCCGCAGCGTCCCCGAACCAGACCCGCCGTTTCCCAGGTCTGCCAAGACCAGGCTGACCCGCGCGAACCGGCGTAGCGTCGCCGGCATGCTTCCCGAATCCGCCAGGGCGGTGCTGGAGTCCAACGCTCTCGCCCACCTCGTGACGCTGGGCCAGGACGGCGCACCCCAGGTCACCATCGTCTGGGTGGGCCTGGACGGCGACGAGATCGTCTCCGGTCACCTCTCCGAACACCAGAAGGTCCGCAACATCCGCAACGACAGCCGCGTGGTGCTCTCCCTGGAAACCCCGAACATCAACGACATGGGCCTGCAGGAGTACCTGGTCATCTACGGCACCGCCCGCATCACCGAGGGCGGGGCGCCGGAGCTGCTCCAACGCCTCGCGCACACCTACCTCGGCCCGGACGTGAAGTTCCCGCCCTTCGACAACCCGCCGCCCGGCTTCATCACGCGCATCAAGATCGACCGCGTGACCGGCGTCGGCCCCTGGGCCTCCTAGTACTACAGCCGCAGGCCGTGATCTTTGAGTCGTCGCTGGTAGTGGCATTGCCGGGCGCGGTGTTGGTGGCGTCGTCGCCAGTGTGACCAGGCCTCGGTGTGTGAACGCGGGTGCGGGGTGAAGGTCAGGGCGGCGTGCAGGCGCCTGATCTCGTTGACGCTCAACGGGATCAGGCCGTCATCGGGGTCTGCAGAGCCCCCTTTTGTGTCCTTGCGGTGACCGCGAGGAAGGCGTGGGCGAGCATCGCGAGGGTGATGTGCCGGTACCAGGCGCCGTAGCGGCGGACCTGGTAGTGGTCCAGGCCGACCTCGTTCTTGGCCGCTTGGAAGCATTCTTCGACTGCCCACCGGGTCCCGGCGACCTGGACCAGCACGTCCAGCGGGACCGGATTCGGTGTGTGGCAGAGGAAGTAGGCCAGCTCACGGATGCCCTTGGCGTTGGGGGTGAGCGAGCGGCGGATCAGCAGACTGTGGTGTTCGCCGGCGTCGACCAGTGCCCAGTCATACAGCCGTGGTCCCTTGGCGCCGTCGCCGCAGGAGCGGCGTTGCCAGGCTGTCTTCGGTACGAGCCTGGCCAGTGTGTCGGCCCGTCGTTTTCCCGCGGACGTGGGGAGCTCCTGCTTGCAGGGAATCGCCATGACGTAGGCGATACCCCGTTGTTCCAGCCAGGACCGCAGGCCGGGGTTCTGGCCGTAGGCCTCGTCGGCGGTGAACCAGGAGAACGGCACCCCCGCGTCCACGGCCCGTTCGAGCATGAGCCGGGCCAGTTCCGGCTTGGTCGCGAACTCGACCTCGTCGTCGATCCCGGCCTCCCGGCATCGGTCCCGGTCAGCGCACCAGCTGACCTTGGGCAGGTAGAGCTCGCGGTCGATCAGCGCCCGCCCGTGCGGGGAGGCGTAGACCAGGAACACCCCGAGCTGGCAGTTCTCGATCCGCCCGGCGGTGCCGGAGTACTGCCGTTGCACCCCGGCGGACTTGACTCCCTTCTTCAGGAACCCGGTCTCGTCCGCGACCAGTACCGCCTGCTCATGCCCGAGAT
>NZ_BAABBE010000038.1:0-69806 GCF_039537795.1 Lentzea roselyniae | reverse complement strand
GCCGCCGCAGACAGGGCGGCCGGTACCAGCTGTTCGCCGACCTCGACCTGGACACCGGCGCCAAGCTCGACGCGCTACTCGACCCACTGGCCAAACCCGCCCCCGAGGACCTCCGGTTCGCGCCCGAGCGGGAAGGGGACGCGTTCTGCGAGATCGTCGACCTCGCGCTGCGCGCCGACCAGCACCGCATCCACGGCGGCGAACGCGTCCAGCTCACCGTCACCGTCGACTACGACAAGCTCCGCGCGCCATCGGCACCGCACGGCTCGACAACGGCGACCACCTCCCGATGAACCAGGTCCGCAAGATCGCCTGCGACTCCGCGGTGATCCCGATGCTGCTCGGCAGCCGCTCCCAGATTCACGACGTCGGCCGCAAAACCCGAGCCCTCAACTCAGGCCTGCGCCGCATGCTCGTCACACGAGACAAAGGCTGTGCCTTCCCGGGCTGCACCAGACCACCCAGCCACTGCGAAGCCCACCACATCCACCACTGGGCAAACGGCGGCGAAACCAACCTCAACAACCTCGTGCTGCTCTGCCGCCGCCACCACGACCTCATCCACCACTCCGACTGGCAGATCCAGATGATCGGCGGCCTACCGCACTTCCGGCCGCCCGCGTTCATCGACCCTCAGCGAAGACCACGCAACAACCAACTCCACACCGCAAGCCAACCCGTAGCAGCAAACGCCGCCACGGCACCGCATCGCAGCCTGATCCACACCGCCTGACGGTGCCGTTGGAAGGCGGCTGCCCGCAGTCCGCGCTACGTCCAGACCGGCTCGTCCACTTCGGACACCCGGCCGTCCGCCCGGAAGTGCAGGAACCGGTCGAACGACTTGGCGAACCACCTGTCGTGGGTGACCGCGACGACCGTGCCCTCGAAGTCGTTCAGCGCGTTCTGCAACGCCTCCGCCGAGGCCAGGTCGAGGTTGTCGGTCGGTTCGTCGAGCAGCAGCAACGTCGCCCCGGACAGCTCCAGCAGCAGGATCTGGAACCGCGCCTGCTGCCCGCCCGAGAGGTTCTCGAACCGCTGGTCGCCCGCCTTGTCAAGGCCGTACCGCTTCAGCACGGACATCGCGGCGCCGCGGTCACGGCCCGCGCGCTGGTCGTCGCCGTGCCAGAGGATGTCCACGAGCGTGCGGCCGATCCACTCCGGGTGCTCGTGCGTCTGCGCGAACAGGCCCGGCACGACGCGTGCGCCCAGCTTCCACGCGCCGGTGGTGCGGACGTCGTCGCCGCTCAGCAGCCGCAGGAAGTGGCTCTTGCCCGACCCGTTCGAACCCAGCACCGCGACCCGGTCGCCGAAGAAGATCTCCTGCGAGAACGGCTTCATCAGGCCGGTCAGCTCCAGCTGCTCACACGTGATCGCGCGAACGCCGGTGCGGCCGCCTTTCAGCCGCGGGTTGACCTTCTCGTCGGTGGGGATCTCCGGCGGTGGACCGGCCTCCTCGAACCGTTGCAGGCGGGCGGCCATCACGCGGTACTTCGGCGCCATCGACTCGTAGTACTTCGCCTGCTGCTGCAGCGTGCGCACGAGCTCCTTCAGGCGCTCGTGCTCCTCGTTCCAGCGGCGGTGATCTTCCTGGAGCTTCTCGATGCGTTTGGCGCGGGCGGCGTGCCAGGTCGCGAACGAGCCGGCGTGCGTCCACGCGGAGTGCGCCTCGACGGTGACGACGTGCGTGGCGGCGTTGGCCAGCAGCTCGCGGTCGTGGCTGACGACGAGCACGGCCTTGTCGGTGGCCTTCAGGCGTTCTTCCAGCCAGCGCTTGCCGGGAACGTCGAGGTAGTTGTCCGGCTCGTCGAGCAGCAGCACCTGTTCGTGGCCGCGCAGCAGCGTCTCCAGGACCAGGCGTTTCTGTTCGCCGCCGGACAGCGTGCGGACTTCGCGGAACCGTGCGCGGTCATAGGGCAGGCCGAGCGCAAGAACGGTGACGGTGTCCCACAGGACCTCGATGTCGTAGCCGCCGGCCTCGCCGTAGCTGGTGAGGGCGTTGGCGTAGCGCATCTGGGCGGCTTCGTCGTCGGTGTCCATCAGCGCGAGCTCGGCCTCGTCGAGTTCTGATGCGGCCTCACGCAACGCTGGAGGTGCGACGGAGAGCAGCAGGTCGCGGACGAGCGAGGAGTCGCGGACCGAGCCGATGAACTGCGGCATCACCGCTAGGCCGCCCTGCACGTGCACGCTGCCCAGCTTCGGGGCGAGCTCGCCGGACAGGATGCGTTGCAGCGTCGTCTTGCCCACGCCGTTCGCGCCGACCAGCGCGACGACGGTGCCGCCGCTCACCTTGAACGAGACGTCGCGGAACAGCTCCCGGCCGTCCGGCAGCGTGTACGCGAGCCCGTTCGCTTCCAGATACCCCACGCCGGAGATCGTCGGGGCTCGCCGGTCATGAACGCCAGCGAGTTTCCGGCTACCGGAGTCTGATCGGGTAGCGGCGCAGGACCAGCGCGGCAGCCGTGACCAGCATGCACTGGAACGCGGGACCGAGCGCGCCGATCACCGTCAGGAGCACGGTGAGTCCGCCGAACACGAGCAGCAAGAGGTAGAACAGCCACGGCCGAACCTGGTGGTTCAGGGTGCGGGCGAGCCTGGGTTCTTCAGCTGACAGCCGCTGCTCGATCTCCTGGAGCGAGCGGCGTTCGGCCTCACTCAGCATCGGTGCCTCCGGAAGACATCGGGACGTCCTCATTCCCGCTCGTCACCCCAGTGGATACTCGAACGTCGCCGCAGTCAAACTTGCGTCGCTCGATCGTTGGCGATCAGCGGCTCAGCGCGACCAGCCGGGAGACCGCGCGGAGATACTTCTTGCGGTAGCCGCCGCGCAGCATCTCGTCGGTGAACAGCTCCGACAACGGCTGACCCGACACCGCGACCGGGATGTCGCGGTCGTAGAGCCGGTCGCCGAACGCCACGAGCCGCAACGCCACCGACTGGTCCGGTGCGGGCTTCACGTCCTTCAGGTGCACCGCCGAGACACCGTCGACGAGGCGGCCGTACTTCGACGGGTGGATGCGGGCCAGTGCCTTGCACAGGTCGTCGAAGTCGTCGATCGTCGAGCCCTCGGTGCTCGCGGCCTTGGACTGCAGCTCGTCGTCGGACATCGGCGGCGGCGCGTCGGGCAGGCCGCGGTGGCGGTAGTCGGGGCCGTCGACGCGCACGACGTCGAACTTCGAGGACATCGACTGGATCTCGCGCAGGAAGTCGGCGGCGGCGAACCGGCCCTCGCCGAGCTTGTCCGGCAGCGTGTTCGAGGTGGCGGCGATGAAGACGCCCTGCGCCGTCAGTTCCTTGATCAGGCGGGTGACCAGCATGGTGTCGCCGGGGTCGTCGAGCTCGAACTCGTCGATGGCGAGGAGCTTGTGGCCGCTCAGGCGTTTGACGGCCTCGGGGAAGGTCAGGACGCCGACAAGGTTGGTCAGCTCGACGAACGTGCCGTACGCCTTGGGGCCGGGGACGGCGTGCCAGAGCGACGCGAGCAGGTGGGTCTTGCCGACGCCGAAGCCGCCGTCGAGGTAGAGGCCGAGCTTGCCCTCGTCCTCGGTCCTGGAGCCGAACAGCGACCACTTCTTGCGCTTCAGGCTGACGCGCGCGGCGAACAGGCGGCCGGCCTCGACGGCGGCGGCCTGGCTGGGCTCGTCCGGGTTGGGGAGGTAGCTGTCGAAGCTGACGTGGTCGAACCTGGGTGGCGGCACCAGGCTCTCGATCAGTTCGTCAGCCCCGATCTGGGGATCCCGGTCGGACAAGCGCATGCCCGCACCCTATCGGCGTGATGGGATGTGTTCGTGCAGATGTTGTGGCCCTCACCGGGCGTTGAGATGACCGACACAGCACTCGAGTCGCTCTACGAGTACCCCGCGAACCGGACGTGGGTGACCGCGAACTTCGTGTCCAGCGTGGACGGTGCCGTGTCGGTCGACGGACGTTCGGCAGGGCTGGGCTCGCCCGCGGACAAGCAGATCTACCTGCTCGGGCGCGACCTGGCCGACGTCGTGCTGGTGGGCGCGGGCACCGTGCTGGTCGAGGGCTACCGGGGCGCGCGGCCCGATCTCGAACGACGGGCGCGGCTCGGCCTGCCCGCCGCGTTGCCGATCGCGGTGGTGACGGCGCGCGGCACGCTGACGCCCGAGCTGCCGCTGTTCACGAACACCGCGGTGCCACCGATCGTGATCACCTGCGCTGCCGCCGGACTGTCCGGGCTGCCCGCCGACGTGATCGTCGCCGGCGACACGGAGGTCGATCTGCGGGTGGCCGTCGAGGAGCTGGCCGCGCGGGGGTTGCGGCGGATCAACCTGGAGGGCGGGCCGACGTTGTTCGGCTCGATGGTGGCCGAGGGTCTGGTGGACGAGCTGAACCTGACGATCTCGCCTCTGCTCGCGGTGGGCGACGCGCCGCGAATCGCGCACGGCCCGGTCATCCCGCCCGCGGATCTGTCGTTGCGCTCGGTTCTGCGCGCCGACGACGTGCTTCTGATGCGGTATCGGCGGCGAAATTCCAGCTGAAGAGGCAGGATGACGGTGTGGAACTTGCGGACCTACCCGTGACACCGCCTCTGCAGCCGATGCTCGCCACTGCGGTCGACGGCATACCGGATTCCTCAGACCTCGTGTTCGAGCCGAAGTGGGACGGTTTCCGCTGCGTGGTGTTCCGCGCGGGCGACGAGGTCTTCCTGCAGTCCCGCAGCGGCAAGCCGCTCAACCGCTACTTCCCCGAGGTCGTCGCCTCGATGCTGGAGGTCCTCCCCGAGCGCGCGGTCGTCGACGGTGAGCTGGTCGTGGCGCGCGACGAGGAGCTCGACTTCGACGCTCTCTCCGAACGCATCCACCCGGCGGCTTCGCGGGTGGCTCTGCTGTCCGAGTCGACGCCGGCCACGTTCGTCGCGTTCGACCTGCTGGCGCTGGGTTCCGACGTGCTGCTGGAGTCGCCGACCGTGGCCAGGCGCGAGGCGCTGCTGAAGATCCCGGACCTGAACATCACGCCCGCGACCACGTCCGCCGAGACCGCGCGCGAGTGGTTCACGCTGTTCGAGGGCGCCGGCCTGGACGGTGTGATGGGCAAGCCGGCGGACGGCCCGTACACGCCGGGCAAGCGCACGATGATCAAGGTGAAGCACGCCCGCACCGCGGACGTCGTGCTGGCGGGCCTGCGCTGGCACAAGGACACCGAGCCCGGCACCGCCGTCGGCTCACTGCTGCTCGGCGTCTACGACTCGAACGACCTGTTGCACCACATCGGCGTCTGCGGGTCGTTCAAGGCAGCCGAACGCCGCGAGCTCGCCACCGAGCTCGCACCGCTGATCACCGAGTCCGACGACCACCCGTGGGCGAATCCCCAGCCGGGCCAGCGGATTCCCGGAGAGATCAACCGGTGGCGCGGCAAGCAGGCCGAGTACGTGGCGCTGCGCCCCGAGCGGGTGCTGGAGATCCACTACACCCAGACCGAGGGCGAGCATCCGGTGCGGCTGCGGCACAACGGCCAGTTCGCGCGGTGGCGTCCCGACCGCGAGCCGCTGTCGTGCCGCTACGACCAGCTGGAGATCCCGGCACGTTACGACGTGGCCTCGGTGCTGAAGGGCGAGCTCCGCCCCCGTTAGGCCTCCGGGCGCGCCGAGCGCGTCGCCCCGACCGAGGCGATGACGACGCAACACACGGCGACCCACTGCGCCGGCTTGAGGTGTTCACCGAGCAGCAGCAGACCGGCCAGCGCGGCCACGGCCGGTTCCAGCGACATCAGGATCCCGAACACCCGCGGAGGCATGCGCCGCAACGCTTCCAGCTCCAGCGAGTACGGGATCACCGACGACATCAAGGCCACCGCGAACGCCGCCGCCAGCACGACCGGGTCCAGCATCGCGGTACCGGCGGACGAGACGCCGAACGGCAACGCGACCGCCGACCCCACCACCATCGCCAGAGCGAGGCCCTTGCCGTCGGTGGTCTTGCTGCCGAGCTTGGCCGTCACCAGGATGTACGCCGCCCAGCACGCACCGGCGGCCAGCGCGAACAGCACGCCCGACAACGCCAGACCGCCCTGCACCCGCGTCAGCAGCACCACGCCGACGCCCGCGAGCAGCACCCACACGCCGTCGAGCCAGCGCCGCGAACCCGCGACGGCCACCGCCAGCGGGCCGAGGAACTCGATCGTCACCGCGGCGCCGAGCGGGATGCGTTCGAGTGCGAAGTAGAAGCAGAGGTTCATCGCGGCGAGCACCACGCCGTAGGTAAGGACGACCGCAAGTGTGCGGCGGTCCAGGCGCAGCGACGGCCGCCAGATCGCGACCAGCACGATCGCGGCGACGACCAGCCGCAGCGTCACCGTGCCTGCCGCACCCGCGACCGTGAACAGCTGCTTCGCGAGGGCCGCGCCCACCTGCACGCTGACGATGCCGAGCAGCACGAGCGCCGTCGGCGGGATGCCGCCGACGAGCCTGGCGGCGGGAAGCCGATCAGCGTGAGCCATGGTTCCCATCCTCACTCAGGGCTGTCGCGCGGGGCATCCCATATGTGCGTGCCGGTGAGCCAGCACACAGGGACCTCACTTACCGCGTTCTCACCTCTGACGTGCGACGCTCAGCTCCCCTGAGAGTGAACGAGAGTGAGGGACATCTGTGCGTCGCGCTGCCTTGGTCCTACTGGCAGTGAGCGTGCTGACGGCGTGCAGCGCGGGACCCTCGACCCGGCCGGTGATCGCGGTCAAGGGCGAGGAGAACCAGCCCGTCGACCAGAACGCGCTCGCGGGGCCGCAGCCCGTGCCGCCGCTCAGCCAGTACCGGACGGACTCGCTGGGCTGGTCGCCGTGCAACGAGCAGATGAAGGACCGCCTCGGCGCCGACGCTCCCCAGGGCGATCAAACGTACGAATGCGCGCGCATGACCGTCGTGCTGGACCCGCCGGGACGTCCCGGGCGGGGCACGCTCGGTCTCGCGCTGATGCGCGTCGGCACGGGCAAGAGCGCGCTGGTCGTGGTCAACGACCCCGGTGGCGAACCGGGCACGATGAAGGCCGCACGGCTCGCGGCGGCGTTGCCCAAGGAGATCCTCAGCACCTACACGATCATCGGCGTGGACCGGCGCGGCACCGGCCGTTCGGACGGCATGTCGTGCGTGCCGCCGGCGACCCGCTCGCAGCTCGTCGAGTACGACCCCGCGGAGGCCGAGCAGTCGAGCCTCGTCGTAGCCGCCGGTGACGCGGCGCAGGAGTGCGTGCTCGACCTCGAAGGCAGGCTGACCGCGTTCGACTCGTGGCGCGCGGCCGCCGACCTCGAACGGCTCCGCGACTACCTCGGCACCGACCGGCTCAACGCCATCGGGCTGGGCGAGGGCTCGCGCGTCCTCACGACCTACGCCCAGCGCTACCCGAACCGCATCGGCCGCGTCGTGCTGGACGGCGCCCCCGACCCCGCGCTCGACCAGGCCGGCGTCCTGGAGTCGCGTGCCGCGGCGTCCGAGGCGGCGTTCGAGGCGTTCGCCCGCGACTGCAAGATCCGCGGCTGCGCGCTGGCGAACCCGCGCGAGGACGTCCAGGCGCTGCTGACCCAGCTGCGGTCCGGACGGCTGCGCGGCGAGTACGTGGACCTCACGCCCGGCTCCGCGCTGAACGCGATCCTGACCGGTCTGGCGGACCGCTCGCGCTGGCCCCAGCTGGCCGACGCGCTGGTGAAGGCTCGCGCCGGCGACGGCAGCGGCCTGTTCTCACTGCTCGACCCGCTGGTGAACGACCTCGACGAGAACCCGCCGCGCTTCGACGCGGGACTGATCATCGGCTGCAACGACACCGCGACCCGCATCCCACCGGATCGGGTGAAGGCGCTGACCGCCGACTGGCAGGGCAAGTACGCGATGTTCGGCGCGCTGTTCGCCCGCAAGCTGCTGCAGTGCACCCCGTTCCCGGCGCCCAAGGCCGAGAAGCTCGACCCGTTGAAGAGCGCGCCGCCGATCGTCGTGCTCAGCACGGCCAACGACGTCTCGACGCCCGCGTCCGGGACCGAGCACACGGCGCAGCGGCTGCCGGGGTCGGCGTTGATCGGCTGGCAGGGCAGCGGTCACGGGGCGCTGACGAAGTCGGGCTGTGCCACGACGGCGGTGCGCGACTACCTGATCGACGCGAAGGTGCCGTCGAACGGCACGGTCTGCCCGCCCTGACCCTGCCCGGCCTGATCCTTCTGGGGAACGACGGCGGGGAGCCTCCCGCGGCCAGATCGCGGGACGCTCCCCGAGCGAATCTTGTGTCAGCAGCTCGAACAGCAGCCGCAGCCGGGACCCGTGCACCCGGAACAGCACCCACACGTACCCATCAGGGCCTCCCCGTACTCCAAGCCGGACCTGCGCGGGACCTCCGCGCATCCCACGGTCCGCCCCGGCACCAGCCGTGGGAAGTCCTCTCACCCGAACGCGACGGCACAACCACCGGGGCGTCGCAGCGTGTGACCGCGCTACGCGCCCAGATCCTCCAGCGCTTTCTGAGCTGCCTCCAATTCGGCCCGCAACTGCTCCACACGCGCCAGCTGCTGAGCACGCGCCGCGTTCAGGACGCCCTCGACGATCTCGGCGACCTCGGGGGTGAGCAGCTTCGCGGCCTGGGCCACGGCGGCCGGCGACACCGGGGTCGGGCGGACCGCCCTGCGGGTGCCCTGCAGCACCTCCACCGTCCACTCTCCCTCGCCCACCGCCACCAGCGTGACGGTGACCTCGGGTGTGGCGCCCTTGGCCGGCTTGCGCGCGGGCTTCGCCGGCGCCGGCTCGGCGGCGGCAGGGGCGGCAGCGGGTTTCGGCTTGGGGGCCGCGGGCTTCACCGGCGCCTCCGGAACGTAGGGGTAGAGGATCTCAGTCTCTCGCGGCGGCTCCGGTGGCGCAGGAGGCGGGGCCGCCGGCTTCTTGCGCGGCGGGGGCTTCTCAAGCGTCAGTTCCGCCGGCGAGAACGACATCTCGTCCTTCGACCCGGTCGGGCGCACCTGGATGAAATCGCCCTCCTCCGGTTCGGTGAACGCGAGAACCTTCGCCGACCTCCCCGCCTCCATGCCCACCGCGGCCGCCGTGAACCACACCAGCGGCTGGGTGCCTCCGTCCAGCTGCGAGCGCAGGCTGTCGACGTCGTCCGCCGACAGCCCGCTCTTCTTCGCCATCGCGCTGCCTCCCGCCATTCGAACACCTGTGCCCCAGCATGCCCTACACCCCTGACAATTCTGAGCACCGGGTCGGCAGCAAGATCTTTTTACGGGTTGCCGTCGGTTCCGCAGATGTAGCCGGCGTTGATGCAGTTCCTGACGCGCCGTTGCAGTTCCGCCGGATCCCACGCGTTCATGAAGTCACCGTGGAACGTGTAGCCGGGCGCGCTGGTCACGTTCACCCCGTTGCGCGTGCCTCCCAATGACAACCCGGTCCCGTTCACCGGATAGGTGATCAGGAACTCCAGCCGCGGCACCACCACCGGGTGCGACGGCGGGCAGACCAGCCCGACCGCGAACGCCATGTGGTCCCGGTGGTTCGGCGAGTCGAGGTCCCGTCCGTTCCAGCACGTCGGGAAGTCCAGATAGGTCTCGACCTTCGTGCCCGGCGGGCAGACCAGGAAGTCTCGGCTGGACGGCGACTGCGTGGTGCACGACCACCGCGCGGCCGGATTTTCGGCAGCCGACGCCGCCTTCGCGTTGCCCACCACGTACCGCAGCCCCTGCGGGTGCGCAACCGCCCTCTCCCGGTCGTGAATGCCCTGGTAGTAGATCGTCACGCTGTCGGGCGCGACGGGTTGTCCGTTCTTGTAAAGCGTCGGCACCCAGTACGCCGACTTGTCCGACACCGGATTGCAGTTCGTCGCCCCCGCGCGCAACGACGTCAGCGTCGAGAACGCGTTCGTCGTCCGGTTGCCGAAGAACTCGTGCATGTGTGAGACACCCGACTGGTTCTGGAACACGATCGGGTCATCCTGCCCGCGATGACTGGCCGCGCAGGTCACCCGGAACTCGGATCCCGGTACCGCCTGCTGCTCGGCCATGGCCCGCGCCTGCTCAGCGCTGTAGACGTGACCGTGTCCCGCGTGGGACACCCCCGGCTGCCCGACGACCAGCCCGGCCGCCACGAGCGACATCGCCACCGCCGCGATGCCGATCGCTCCTCGAATCCGCACGTGCATGGAAACTCCTCTCGCACCACAGTGTGTGAGAGCGCTCTCATGACAAACGGTAAACCCTATTGCCTGTACATGTCCACGTGAGGATCGCTCAGGCTTCCTCGGCGCGCAGCCGGTACTCACACCCGTACTCGACCGCGTACGACAGGTCGTAGATGTGCACGATCTTGGGTCCGCCGTGCAGGTGCACGTGCGTCACGGTCAGCTTCGGATCCTCCGGAGCGGACGGCAACGAGTCGACCCGGCCGTCGAGGGGACCGCCGACGTACCGCACGACATAGGGCTGGGACACGGCGACCTCCTCTCGCGTTCCCCACATTCTACGAGGTCGGCAGCTGGATCAGTCCCCGATACAGCCGGTTGGCTCACTCCGAGAACCACCGGACGGCGAGTTCGTCGAGCGTGTCGGCCTCCGGCATGTCTTTCATGAACCACGGCACATTGCTGTACACGTGCAGCAGCGTGTAAGCCATCACCCGCCGCGGGTCCGGCACCCGCCCGTACGCGTCGACCATCGCCTTCCAGCACCGGCGGTCGCCCTTCGTCACGAAGATCCCCGCGCCGACGAACTCGTACTCGAACGCCCCGCGCATGGCCGGCTCGAAGTCGAAGAGTCCCGACAGCTTCCCGTTCTGCTGCAACAGGTGCACGCTCATGACCTCGGTGTGCAGCAACACCGGCCGCGGCTCCCCGAGATCCACGCTGTCGAGGAACTCAGGAATCTGCTCCAGCCACCGCTCCGGCAGTTTCCGCTTCTCTTGCTGCACAACACATCCGGCCTTCTGCCCGGCCACGAACGCCGCCCAGTTCCTCGGCTCCAGCACCTCCGGCGGCGCGATCTCGTGCAACGCCGCCAGCACCTCACCGACCTGAGCACTGATCTCGACGTCCGGCACGTCGGGCTCCTCGCCGTGCAGTCGCGACATCAGCACGTAGGCCCACTCGCCGAGCACACCGGTGTCGTGCAGCTCCGGAGTCGGCACCGGCAGCCTGCCGTGCAACGCCTCCATCACCGCGACCTCGGTCGGCACCTCGTCGTGGTGCTCCGGCGGCCACAGCTTCAGCACCAGGTCGTCACCGATGGCGAAGACGGGCAACGAGCCCTCCTCGAACCGCACCACGTCGCCACGCAGGCCAAGGCGGTCCCGCAACAGCTCACCGTCAGGTTCCATGCGGTGATCATCACCCGTCGGGCAACCGAATTGCAGTTCAGCAGCTCACGACGGTCGCTCGTCACTCCTGTTTGCGAGCCCGCGACGGCTGCACGCGCATCGGCTCGCCCGGCATCTTCGGGTAGTCCGGCGGGTACGGCATCTCGCCGCGCGGATCAGCCGCGTACCACTCCAGCAGCGTCTCGATGCCGAACGCCTCGGAGTCCAGCCCCAAGTGCGGATTGTTGCGCTCCTCCAGGTACTTCGGCACGGTCAGCACGTCGAAGTCATCGGGATCCACAGTGGACAGTTCATCCCACGTGACCGGAGTCGAGACGGTGGCGCGCGGAGTTCCCCGCACCGACCAGGCCGAGGCGATCGTGCGGTCACGGGCCGCCTGGTTGAAGTCGATGAAGACGCGCGAACCGCGTTCTTCCTTCCACCACGCCGAGGTCGCCAGAGAAGGCGCGCGTTTCTCCACCTCTCGCGCCAGAGCGATCACCGCGTGCCGGACGTCGATGAAGTCCCATTCGGGGCGGATTCGCACGGCGACGTGGATGCCGCGGCCACCGGAGGTCTTGGGATAACCGGTCAGGCCCGCGTCGGCCAGGACTTCGCGCAGCACCGAAGCCACCCGGGCGGCGTCGGAGAAGTCCGTGCCCGGCTGCGGATCCAGGTCGATGCGGAGCTCGTCGGGGTGGTCGACGTCAGGACGACGGACGGGCCATGGGTGGAAGTCGAAGGTGCCGAGGTTGGCGGCCCACACGATCACGGCCTCGGAGGTCGGGCAGATCTCGTCGGCCGGCCGGCCGGACGGGAAGCGGACCTGCACGGTCTCGACGTACGGAGGTGCGCCCTTGGGCACGCGCTTCTGGTAGAACGCCTCGCCCTCGACGCCGTCGACGTAGCGCTTCAACACGACGGGGCGGTCCCTCAGCACCGACAACAGCACGGGCGCCACGGTGCGGTAGTACTCGACCACCTGACCCTTCGTGATGCCCCGCGCGGGGAAGTAGGGCTTGTCCGGGTTGGACACCCGCACCAGCTGGTCACCGACCTCGAGCTCGATCGCCTTCGACTTCGCAGCAGCCACGCCAGAACACTAAAGGCCCCGGACGAACGCCGCGAGCGCCAGTTCGAAGCTGTCGCGGTCCAGCTCACGTGCGACGCCCGGCAGCAGGTGGGCGCGGTCGAGGTGCGGGTAGCGGCCGGTGTAGTCCGCCGGATCGGAGGAGAAGCCGCTCGAGAACGAGCTCAGGGCCGAGCCGAACACGATGTACATGAGCCCGGCGGCGATCATCGTGGCCTCGCGGCGCGACCAGCCGGCGTCGACCAGTGCGCCGTGCAGGATGTCCAACCGCTGCAACGACTCGTCACGGCCAGCTGGGCCGTAGGCGAGGAACGGGACGATGTTCGGGTGCGATGACAGCGCCGCACGGTAGGACCGCGCACACCGGAGCAGGCCCTCCCGCCAGTCGACGGAGAAGCCGGAGACGTCGACCGACGACAGGATCGACGAGGCGACGTCGTTCAGGAGCTGGTCCTTGGTGCGGACGTGGCCGTACAGCGACGCCGCCTGCACGCCCAGCTCGGCGGCCAGCTTGCGCATCGAGAGGCCGTCGAGGCCGTCGCGGTCGATGATGGCCAGAGCCACCGACCTGATGCGATCGGGGCTCAGCAGAGGGGTGCTCGGCCGGGGCATGTGGGTTAACCTAACACTGTTCGGTTAATCGGGAGGACCCGTGGACTTGACGCTTTCGGACGAACACCGCCAGCTCAGGGAGCTGGCGCGGCGCTTCACTGACGAGCGCATCGTCCCCCACGCGGCACGCTGGGACCGGGAGGAGGCGATCGACAGGGACCTGGTTCCGGCGCTCGGCGAGGTCGGGTTCCTCGGGCTCGGCATCGACGAGAAGCACGGCGGGTCCGGCGGAGACAACCTCGCGTACTGCCTGGTCCTGGAAGAGGTCGCCCGCGGTGACAGCGCCGTCCGGGGCATCATCTCGGTGTCACTGGGCCTGGTCGCGAAGTCGATCGCGAAGCACGGCACCGAGGAGCAGAAACAGCGCTGGCTGCCCGGCCTGACCGCGGGCACGGCGATCGGTTGTTTCGCGCTCACCGAACCCGGCACCGGCAGCGACGCCGGCAGCCTCACCACCAAGGCCACCCGAACGGACAACGGCTGGGTCCTCAACGGCCGCAAGGTCTTCATCACGAACGGCACGTGGGCCGATGTCGCACTCACGTTCGCCCGCACAGGCGGCCCAGGCCCGAAGGGCATAAGTGCCTTCCTGGTCCCCACGGACACAGAGGGATTCACCGCCACCGAGATCAAGGGCAAGCTCGGCATGCGCGGCCAGGCCACCGCCGAGATCACCCTCGACGACGTCGAGGTTCCGCACGACGCCCTGCTCAGCGAGGAAGGCTTCAAGCTCGCGATGGGCGCGCTCGACAAGGGCCGCATGTCCGTCGCGGCGGGCTGCGTGGGCGCGGCCAGAGGAGCACTCGAAGCCGCGCTCGGCTACGCCAAGGAACGTGAGCAGTTCGGCAAGCCCATCGCGGGCTTCCAGCTCGTCCAGGAGCTCCTGGCCGACATGGCCGTGGAAACCGATGCCGCAAGGCTCCTGACGTGGCGAGTGGCCGACCTCGCTGACCGGAATCTGCCGTTCAGCACCGAAGCCTCCATGGCCAAGCTCTACGCCAGCGAAGCAGCGGTCAAGGTCGCCAACAACGCCGTCCAGGTCTTCGGCGGCTACGGCTACATCGACGAGTACCCGGTGGGCAAGTACCTCCGGGACGCCCGTGTCACCACCCTCTACGAGGGCACCAGCCAGATCCAGAAACTGCTCATCGGCCGAGCGCTGACGGGCATCAACGCGTTCGTCTGAAGGGAAAGAAATGGACTTCACGCTCGACGCCGAGCAGAAGGAGATCCGCGACTGGGTGCGGACCTTCGTGCGCAAGGAGATCATCCCGCTGGAGCCGGAGGTGCTGCGCCGGGAACGCGCCGGCCAGCCGGGCCTGCCCAAGGATGAGCTGAAGGCGTTGCAGGACAAGGCCAAGCAGGCCGGGTTCTTCGGCGTCCTCACGCCGCAGGAGTACGGCGGCATGGGCCTCGGCGCGATGATGACCGCGCTCATCGAGGCGGAACTCGGCCGCAGCTTCGTCCCGTTCCGGTTCGGCGGCTACGCGGACAACATCCTGTTCCACGGCAACGAGGAGCAGAAGCAGCGCTACCTGCTGCCGACGATCTCCGGCGAACGCGTGTCGTGCTTCGCGATCACCGAGCCCGGCGCGGGCAGTGACGCCAAGGCCATCCGCACGTCCGCCGTGAAGGACGGCAACGAGTGGGTCATCAACGGTGAGAAGACGTTCATCACGCAGGGCAACGAGGCCGACTTCGTGATGGTCTTCGCCGTGACGGACAAGGAGAAGGGCGCCGACGGCGGCGTCACGTGCTTCCTCGTCGACCGCGACATGGGCTGGAAGTCCGAGCCCATCCCGACCATGGGCCAGTGGGGTCCGGCGGCGCTCGTGTTCGACAACGTCCGAGTGCCCGAGGAGAACGTCCTCGGCGAGGTCGGCAAGGGCTTCCACCTCGCGATGCAGTGGATCGGCCAGGGCCGCTACCTGCTGCCCGCCCGCGCGCTCGGCAGCGTCGAGCGCCTCGTCGAGATGGCGATCGAGCAGGCCAAGAACCGCGTCACGTTCGGCCAGCCCATCGCCGAGTACCAGGCGATCCAGTGGATGATCGCGGACTCCGCGGTCGAGATCGAGGCACTGCGCTGGCTCGTGCTGCACGCCGCGTGGCTCGTCGACCAGAAGCAGGACTCGCGGCAGGCGCAGTCCATCGCGAAGCTCTACGGCGGCATCAAGGCCAACGAGATCGTCGACCGCGTCCTGCAGATCCACGGCGGCATGGGCTACACCCGTGAGCTGCCGATCGAGCGCTGGTACCGCGAGCTGCGGCTGCTGCGGATCTACGAGGGCACCGACGAGATCCAGCGCCGCACGATCGCCCGGAATCTCCTCAAGGGTCACGCGAACATCCGGGGAACGCTCGGTTAGCTCTATCTTGGGGTGGTGCTCAACCACAACATCCTCGGCGTCGTCGAGCGACAGGTCCGCACCTGGTCGGCCGACGACGCCGGGGTGTACGCGTCGGCGACGGGCGGCTACTCCCCGGCGTTCGCCATCCCGTTGCTGCAGCACGGCGGCCCGCAGCTGGGCCTGACCGGCGCGGACATGACCCAGGTCCTGCACGCCGAGCAGTCGCTGTGGCTGCACCGGCCGCTCCCGGCGCACGGCTCCACAATCGTCACCAAGACCGTCACCGGCATCTACGACAAGGGTTCGGGAGCGCTGGTCGTCAGCACCTGGGAGTCGGGGTACGCCTCGACGCGCTCATCGTGCTTCGTCAAGGGCGAAGGCGGTTTCGGCGGCGAGCGCGGTGAGACACGCGAGTTCGGCGTTCCGGACACCGAGCCGGAGGTCAGTTACTTCCGGACGTCGACGAACCAGGCGTTGCGCTACTGCGAGACCGGTGACGTGAACCCGATGCACCACGACCCCGAGTTCGCGCGGAGGGCGGGGTTCCCGAAGCCGATCCTGCATGGCGTGTGCACCCTCGGAATCACCGTGCGCGGCAGGAACTTCACCGAGTTGCACGCCCGGTTCACCGCCCCGGTGCTCCCAGGCGACGAGCTCAGGATCGAGCACTGGGCGACCGGTGAGTTCCGCACCTCGGCCGGCGATCGGCAGGTGCTCGTCGGGTCGGTTCGGTTTTCCGAAGTGGACAGCAGCTGAAAGTCAGCACGATCGCACCATGAGTAGTGCCCTGGCGACCGTGGACTCCGGAATCGAACCGGTGCGCGTCGCGGTGGAGTCCCGCGACCTGATCAGTGCGGCCGGTGTGACGCACCTGCTGAAGAACTCACCTCGCGTGCGCGTGGTGCAGGATCGTACGGACGCGCACGTCTTACTCGCCATAGTCAACGAGCTGTGCGCGCAGCAGGCGGCACGGCTGCGGGCCACCGGCTCGCCGCGGATCGTGGTGATCGCGGCACGGGTGCACGACCTCACCCCGTCGATCGCCGCGCAGGCCGGCCTGGCGGTCCCGTTGCGGCGTGCGGACGTCAACGCCGAACGCCTCATCAGGCTCCTCATCGGCGGGCAGGCGGTGCAGGAACGGTCGCCGGTGCTCAACGACCGCGACCTGCAGCTGCTGCGGTTGCTGGCCGACGGCGCGACGATCGCGGAGGTCGCCGCCCGGCTGTTCTGCTCGGAGCGGACCGTGAAGTACGCGCTGCACCAGCTGCTGGACCGGTTCGGGCTGCGCAACCGGGTGCACGCCGTGGCGTGGGCGATCCGCTCCGGTCTGCTGTAGCTCAGGCGGGACCGAAGACGGAGGAGAGCTGCACCCGCCTGCTGATCCCTGCCTTGCGGTAGACGCGGGTCAGGTGCAGCTCCACGGTCCGTTGGGTGACGTTGAACCGCAGGGCGATCTCCCGGTTCGTCTCCCCGTCCAGCGCCAGCTCCACGATGCGCGCCTCGTGCGGCGTGAGCTTTCCCCACGCACCGCCGCGCACCGGTGCGGGCCGCTCCGTCAGCGCGGCCCGCGCCACGCTCGCGATCTCGGCCGCCCCCGCACGTTCGGCGTCGGCCAGCGCGGCCCGCGGCGCACCGAGAGCGAGGTGCATGCGCGCCCTGTGCCGCAACAACAGGGTGCACACCCACGCCGGTGACAGCGTGCCGGTGTAACCGAGCCGCACCAGCATCTCCCGCGCTTCGCAGAACCGGCCGGTGTCCACACAGGACGCGACGAACGCAGCCGCCGCCAGTGCCGCGCAGCCCCGCGCGGGAGAAACGTGCTCCGCCAGCTCGTGCATGAGCCGGAACACCTCGGCGTGGTCACCGTTCGCCCTGTGCGCCCACATCTGCAGCGCGACCAGCCAGTCGTTCTCCGCACCGACGAGCCGGTCTCCCGGCGCGAGATCCAGCAGGACGTGTTCGGAGCCACCGTGCAGCAGCCCCAGCCCCGCGAGGACGAGCGGCGGCATCGCGAACTCCGGCAGGTCGCCGAGCACCCGCTCGGCCCCTTGCCCCGACCAGAACGCGCGCAATGCCGCAGCCACCGGAGAGTCACCGATGACCTCGCGCTCGCTCAACGGACTCATGGCCATCGCGAGAGCACGGAACGACACCGGCGGTCCTTCGTCACCAGCGGGTACACCGAGGACGTCCTCGTCGCACTGCCAGTCCAGCACCACCGCGGCGAGCCGGTCCAGCGCGCCGTCCGGGTTCCCCGCCGCGGTCAGCCGTTGCCAGCACCGGGAAAGCTCGTCCGCCCGAGGCGGGATCCCGCACCGCAGATGAAGATCAGCCATCCCGATCGCCACCTGCGCCACGACCTGCCCGCTCATCGGTTCACGCAGAGCCGCCCGCAGGCACCGCACCGCGCTCTCCGGCCGGCCGGCCGCCCGGTGCAGCCGGGCGGCGGTGCGCAACACCGGCGCGACCCACTGCTCCCCAACGGGTTGCGGGCACGCCACCAGATGCTCTGCCACCGCGGTCGCCGGATCCGATCTCCGGTGCATCACCTCCGCGGCCGCGCGGTGCAACCGTTCGCGCGACTCCGGTGCCATCTCGTGCCAGATAGCGTGACTCAACGCCGGGGAGTGGATCCGCATCGGCTCGTTGAGCACCAGCCGGGCGTCCGTGAGTCGCTCGAAGGCGGCGAGAGTGTCGCAGGACTCCATTCCGGCGACCTCGCACAGCAGGTCCAGCGGTGCGCTGCCCAGCACCGCGAGCGCCTGGGCGACGGCCACCGCCTCGCCGTCCAGCACCTGCCAGTACCGCCGCACGGCCCGAAGCAGGCGCGGCAACCGCAGCCCGCGCAACGACCTCGCCGACACCTCACCGGGATCGACGAGGTCGAGGACGTCGCTCAGCACACCCGGCGCGCCCCCGCAGTGGTCGAGGCACAACGCGGTCAGCTCGGGAGAGGCCTCGACGTCGAACCGGCGCCGGATCATCTCGGCCACCACGCCCGCGTCGACGGGCCGCAACGGCACCCGCACGGCGTCCGCAACGAGGTCCAGGCACTCGGGATCGAAGTCCCCGGCGAGCACCACGGCGCCGCGGAACCGCGCCAGCCGCTCGGTCTCCTCGGCGGAGAGCCGCTCGACGTCGTCGACCACCAGCAACGTGTGCCGGTCGGCCCCGGACAAAGCACGCAATCCGCGCACCGGCCGCATTCCGCTGCGCACCGCGATCGACGACGCGACGGACAACAACGCGCTCTTACCCATTCCCGTCGAACCATGCACCACGCACGACCGCGCACCACCGCTGAGCGCGTCTGTCAAGGCTGTGATCTCCCGCTCACGCCCCACGAGCACGCCGCCTGCCTGCCGGACGACGGTGTCGACGAGGCCAGGGCGGAGCGGTGCAACCATGCCATCCAGGAAAACGGCACCGACCGGGAAGGACCATGCAGAAAAACCGGCAGAAGTTCCGAAGGTCTGCCCGTTCGCACAGACACGTCTCGATCGGGAACGCCGGGGAATTGGTAATGGCAACAAGTCACGTTGAACCAATTCCGCTCCCTTTGCGTGAGAACTGCTGAACACCGGCGAACACCTCAGGGAGTCCCGATGCGGGTCGCATCACGCACCGTCTTCGACTTCGTCCGCCCGGACGGCAGCACCGTCCCGGTGGAGACCGAGCTGCTCTACCAGTCGGACGACCCGTTCGCGGTCACGATGAGATTCCACGCCGGCGGCGCGGTCGCGACCTGGATCATGGGCAGGGACCTGCTCGCCGAGGGCATGACCGCGCCCGCGGGTCTCGGCGACGTGCGGGTGCGGCCCAACACCGGCCGCACGCTGATGCTGGAGCTGGTCTCCGACCGGCACGTCACGGTGTTCCGGCTGCCCACGGGCACGCTGCGCAAGTTCCTCGACGCCAGCTACCGGCTCGTGCCGCCCGGTGCCGAGCGGTTCGACGCGGACGCGTTCCTCAGCGCTGTGCTGTCCTGAGGCGGTTCACGCCGACAGGCGGAGTGCCGCGGTCAGCTGGTGCTGCAAGTTGGTCATGCCGGGTGACTCGTAGCTCTCGGACGCCGCGAGCGCGCGCACTCGCTGCCGAGTCGCCGCGTCGTGGTCTCCCATCCGGTCGCAGATGTCCGCGAGCATGATCAGCAGCGACACCTTGGCCTCCGGGTCGGCCAGCCCGTCGGCGGCACCGGCCAGCTCGTCACGGGCTTCGGCGAGCCGTCCGGCGTTGCTCAGCGCGATGCCGCGGGTGTGCCGCACGATCGCCCGCACGCCGGACAGGGACGTCTTGACGAGCGCATCGGCCTCGTCCGCCACGGCCAGCGCCTCGTCGTGGTCGCCGGCCGCGGTCAGGCAGTCCGCGAGCCGGAGCAGGAACTGGGCTGCGTTCTCGTTCGCCACCCCGCGCTCACCGTGCGCCGCCCGTTCCTCGGCGATGCACGCCCGATGTGTCTCGATGGCCTCGGCGAAGCGGCCCAGCCGTTGCAGCTGCACTCCCGCCAGCGACAGGGCGTACACCACCCCGGACGACATCCCGCCCTCCCGGAACAGCTCGGCGGCTCGCCTCGCGTGAATCACGCCCGCCGCGTGGTTGCTGCTGCGCCCCTCGATGCCTGAGCGGTAGTAGTGCGCCCACGCCATCTCCACCAGTGAGCCGCACTCCTCGGCGACGCGCAGAGCCTCTTCGTGCGTCTTCATGGCTCGTTGCAGGTTCATCAAGCGCGCGGTGTAGACCCAGCACACGAAGTTGAGCTGCTGCGCCTCCTCCTCCGGCCTGCGCAGCGCCCGTGCGGCCTGGACGCCCGCCGAGTAGACCTCCTCCCACAGTTCGTCCACGCCGCGATGGTCCGAGTACCAGTGCATCGACTGCGCCACCGCCAGCACCTGCTCGTGCGCGCCGTCCGCGACGGCCTCCCGGAACGCGCCACGCCAGTTCGCCAGCTCGTCGGACAGCCAGCGGTCCGCGCTCGCCAGATCGGACGCGCCCTCGTCGTCCGGACGGAACGACGACGCGGCTTTCATCGCGGTCGTCAGCAGCCAATCGCGCGTGCGCAGCCGATGTGCGTCGAGGTCGGGTTCCTCGCTGTGCAAGCGTTCGCGTGCGTAGTCGCGAATCAGGTCGTGGCACGAGTACCGGCCGGGTAGGTCCGGTCGGAGGAGGCTCGCGTCCACGAGCTCCTCCAGCAACGTCTCCGCGTCGGCGGCGGGTATGTCGGCGGCGACAGCGGCAACAGCGACGGACGTGTCCGGGCCGTGGATCAGCGCGAGTCTGCGGAAAACCGCGGCGGCTTCCGGGGCGAGCTGGCGGTAGGACATCTCGAAGGCGGTGCGCACCTGGACGTGCTCGGTCGCGAGCACGTCGAGGCGTTCGCGTTCGTCGGAGAGCTGCTCTGCGAGGCGGCGCAACGACCACGTGGTGCGGCCGGTGAGCCGGTGGCCCGCGATGGCGAGCGCCAGCGGCACTCCCCCGCACAGCCTCGCGACCAGGGCGGCGGACTCCTGATCCGCACCGACCCGGTCGGCTCCCGCGGCCGCGGCGAGCAGGGCGACGGCGTCTTCGTGGCCGAGCGGCCCGAGGTCGACGCGGTACCGGCAGTCCAGGCCGGCCAGCACGTTGCGGCTGGTCACGAGCGCCAGCGACCCGGGACCGGCGGCGAGCAGCGGCCGGACCTGGGCCTCGTTCGCGGCGTTGTCGAGCACCAGCAGAACGGTCCGCTCACGCAGCACCGACCGGTACAGGCGGAAGCGGTCGTCGGCCTCGGACGGCATCCGCGCGTCCGGCACGCCGAACGCCCGCAGCACTCTCTCCACCGCGCGTTCCGGCGTGAGCGGGACGGGGTCCATACCGCGCAGGTCGAGGTAGAGGCAGCCGTCGGTGAACGAGCACGCGAACCGGTGGGCCGAGTCGATCGCGAGCGATGTCTTGCCGACGCCCGGCGGTCCGTGCAGGACGACGACGTCCAGCACCGATGACGCCGCCGCACGACCGATGCACTCGGCGAGCTCTTCCTGCTCGGACGCACGCCCGGTGAGCTCCTTGGCAGGCGGAGGCGCGCAGTCCGTCCTTTCCGGACGTGGCTGGGTTGCTTCCGGCGACCGGGCGAGCGCGACGAACTCGCTCGCCTCGGTGTCGTCGAGTCCCAGCCCGGCGACGAGCAGGCCGACCGTCTGCGCCTGCGGGGTCTGCACCCGGCCGCGTTCGAGGTCGCTCAGCGTGCGCACGCCCAGGCCGGTGCGGGCGGCGAGATCCTCCTGGGTCAGTGCGGCCCGGCGCCGGTAGAAGCGCAGAAACTCGCTGAAGGTGGTCGCCCGCATTCCCTCACCCTCTGGACAGGCACTCCCGCACTTCGGCGGCGATCTTGCGCGTCGCGTCGGTGTCCCACCGCTCGCACGCCGCCAGCGAGTCTTGCAGATGACGCAGACACGCGCTGTCGTCGCCTCGTGACTTGGCGTTGTCCGCGAGCGCGCGCAACGTCTCGATCTCCCTCACGCCGTCGCCGGACGCGCGGAACCCTTCGAGCGCCTTCATGAGGTCCTCATCGGACTCGGCGAGCCGGCCCGCCGCACGGTGGGCTTCGGCGCGATGCCACAGTGCGCGCGCACGCCACGACGTCATCTGGGCGCGCTCATAGACCTTCTCCGCCTCGGTCAGCGCCGAGACGGCGTCGTCCGGCCTGCCGGCCTGGATCAGGGCGAGTCCGAGCCACCAGACAGTGCGGCCGAGTGCTGAGAGTTCGTACGTCGTGCAGGCGAAAGCGCGCAGTTCGTTCGCTACTTCTTCGTGGATGCCCACCGCGTCGTCCGGACGGTTCATCCGCTGCCACAGCACGCCGAGCACGGACCGTGCGTAAAGAACGTCCACGGGCTCGCGCATCCACTCGATCGCCTCGCGGCACACGCGTTCGGCCTTTTCGAGATCACCGAGCCCGCTGTGCGCGGCCGACGCGACGAGCCACACCCAGCCGATGTGCCCGGTCTCGCCGGTCGACTCGGCGAGCCGGGCCGCGCGGGTCAGCACCTCCAGCGCGTCCGCCGGCCGGTCGACCACGTCGAACAGCACCCAGCCGAGCTGGGTGAGCACCACGATCTCCTGCCACGGCTGACACGTCGACGCGAGTGCGGCGCGGTAGACGTGTTCCCAGATCGGGCTCGGTTCGATGGCGGCGTAGTGCGAGAGTGCGATCACCGCGCGCGCAACGTCGTCGTGCAAGCCCTTGTGCTGCGCCTGTTCGATGATCTCGGGCATCAGGTCGCGGTGCTCGTCCAGCCAGCGCCTCGCCGCCGGAACGTCCGTGCGGCCGCGCGGACTCACGCGCCGCGCGTCGCCCGTCTGTCCGAAGAGGACTCCCGCGGTGACGGTGGTCTCCAGGAGCCGGGCGAGCATCCTGCGGTGCGCGTCGTCATCGGTGGCGTCGATCAGGCCGTTGGCGAACGTCCGGACGAGGCCGTGGATCGAGTACCCGAGGTCGTCGGCGTCGAGCAGGCTGACGTCGGTGAGCTCCTCCAGCGCCTGTTCCGCCTCCGTGACGCCGATGCCGGCCAGTTCCGCGGCGAGATCCGGGGTGACGTGGGTGCCGATGAGCAGACCGAGCCTGCGGAACACGAGCTTCGCGTCGTCCGGCAGGTGGGCCAGCGACACTTCGAACGCCCCGCGCACCTCCAGGTCGCCCGCGGTGAGCGCGGCCAGGCGGCGTTCCTCGATCTGCTCGGCCAGGTGCCCGAGCGGCCAGCGCGGGCGGCTGGCGAGCCGGTTGCCCGCGATCCGCAGTGCCAGCGGCAGCATCCCGCACAGCCGCACGAGCTCGCGCGCTGTCTTGGGGTCCGCTTCGACGCGTTGGGCGCCGATGATCGATGCGAGCAGCTCCACCGCCGCCTCCTCGGTGAGCCCGCCCAGCCGGATCCAGGTGGCGCCCGCGAGCCCGGCTAGCCTGCGGCGGGACGTCACGATCGTGAGGCAGCCCGGCAGGTCGGCAGCGAGCGTGCGGACTTCCTCCTCTGTGCTCGCGCCGTCGAGCACGAGCAGCAGGCGCCTGCCCGCGAGCAACGACCGGTAGAGCCGTATTTGGCCGTTGGTGTCCTCCGGCAGGTGCCCGGCGGCGACGCCGAGGTCTTTCAGCAACCGCTGAAGCGGCGGTGTGGAGCCTTCCAGCTCGATGAGCAGCTGTCCGTCCGGAAACCGTGCCTCGAGCAGATGGGCGGCCCGCACGGCGAGGCTGGTCTTGCCTGTGCCCGCCGCGCCGTGCACCACGACGAGCCCGCGGTCCTTCGCGGCGATCGCGTCGAGCTCCGCGTCCCTGCCGACGAGGTCCGCCACGTACATCGGCAGCGACCAGACGGGTCCCGGCAGCGCGACCCGGCCGGTCCTGGCGAGCCTGCGCAGCTCCTCGCGGGCGGGTTCGTCGAGGTCGAGGGCGTCGAGCAGGGCCTCGGTCGTGCGGCGCTGCGGGGAACGGGCACGGCCGCGTTCCATGTCGCTGATCGCGCGGACACTGACCCCGGAGCGCTCGCTGAGCTCCTCCTGGCTGAGTCCCGCGGCCTTGCGGTGGTGCTGGAGCCGGGCGCCGAACGTCATGCCACCGAAGTTAGTGGTTCAGGCTCGTCAGCATCTGCGCACACACGCGGGAGAGGTGCCGTCGCATCACCGTCGACGCCCCGGCCGCGTCACCGTCGGCGATCGCGAGGACCAGTTCGTCGTGGTCGTCCATCGACGCGTGCTGGTGTGGCGGGTCGTCCTCCAGCGCACTGCGGAGGAGCACGACGCGTTGCTGCACGAGCCTGACCTGCTCGGCGATGCGCGGGCTGCGGGCCGCGTCGATCAGCGTCTGGTGGAACGCGAGGTCCAGCCGGTACGGGAACGGCTGCCCCGCCCGGTAGTTGGCGCGGCTCTCCGCGCAGACCTCCTGCAGCCGCACCAGGTCCACGTCGGTCCTGCGCGACGCCGCCAGCTCCGCCGCCGCGCATTCGAGGGCCGTGCGCAGCTCGAACAACGCCTTGACCTCGTCGGCGTCCGCGGCGGGCACGAACGCGCCCCGGTGCGGCACCAGCGTGAGCAGCCCTTCGGACGCCAGGTGCCGGATCGCCTCGCGCAACGGCCCGCGGCTGATCCCGAGCTTCTGCGCCACCTCGACCTCGTTGACCCGTGAGCCCGGCGGGATCTCCCCGGTGAGCACCTGCTCGCGCAGGACGTCCACGGCCTGCCCGGCCAGACTGAGGTGCAGCGGAGGTGTCACGTTCGTCTCCTGCTCTGGACGGCACAGGCCGTCTCCTGGTTACACTAGCCGCGTTGTCAACTGTCGACAGTTGGCAGTTTCTCGAGCACACGGGAGGGGCGACATGGGACACGAGGTTGTGGCAGAGGTCTGGCGGGGCGACTTCCTGGAGTCCGTGCACCACGGCACCGTCGTCGCCACCGACGCCGCCGGCATCCCCGCGCTGGCTGTCGGACGTCCCGGCGACGTCGCGTTCCCGCGCTCGTCGAACAAGCCGCTCCAGGCCCTCGCGATGCTCCGCGCCGGCCTCGACCTCGACGGCGAGCTGCTCGCCCTGGCCTGCGCCTCGCACTCGGGCGAGGACTTCCACGTCGAGGGCGCGCTGCGGATCCTGGCCTCGGCCGGCCTGAGCGAGGACGCGTTGCAGTGCACCCCCGACCTCCCGCTCGGCGAGGAGGCCCGCGCCCGGCACCTCGCCCGCGGTCTCGCCGCCGCCCCGAAGTACATGAACTGCTCGGGCAAGCACGCCGCCATGCTCGCCACGTGCGTCGCCAACGGCTGGTCGACGGACGACTACCTGGATCCGACGCACCCGCTGCAGGTCGCCACTCGCGAGACGATCGAGGACGTGGCCGGCGAGCCCGTCGCCCAGGTCGGCGTCGACGGCTGCGGTGCCCCGATCTTCGCCATCAGCCTCACGGGCCTGGCGCGCGCGTTCGGCCGCCTGGCTTCAGCCCCGGGAGGCACCCTGGAACACCGCGTCGCCACCGCGATGAACGCCTACCCGCAGTGGGTCGGCGGCACCGGCCGTGACGTCACGGTGCTGATGGACGCCCTGCCCGGCGTCATCGCGAAGGACGGTGCCGAGGGCGTGTACGCCGTCGGCCTGCCGAGCGGCGGGGGTGTCGCCCTGAAGATCGCCGACGGCTCGTCACGCGCCCGCGCGGTCGTCGTGATCGCGGTGCTCAAGCGGCTCGGAGTGGACGTGAGCAAGGTCGAGGACCTCGCCACGGTGCCCGTCCTCGGCCACGGACGCGCCGTCGGAGCCGTCAAGCCCTCACTTGCCCTGGCCGGTTGATTCCTGGCACTACCCTTGAGCGTTATGGGCGATTCGAAGGACGAGAACGAGAAGTTCCAGGAGGAGCTGATCGGCCTCGACCCCCAAGACCCCGAGACGCAGGCGTTCGCCGAGCACCTCGACCGGATGAAGCGGCAGCGACCCGGCTACACCGTCGAGGGGTACCTGGAGGGCGTGCAGGACTTCGCCGACTCGGCGAACCGCACGACCGGGCACCAGCGGCTGGTGGCCGTCATCGTCGTCGGGATGATCCTGCTCGGCGTCATCCTGACGATCTGGTTCGCGTTGAGCGACATCATCACCATCATCTTCTGAGCCAAACGAAGACGACATCTCAACAAGGTCTTACGGCAGGGTGCACGCGGCGGTCGCCGGGAAGCCCTGCGCCTGTGCCCGCGTTATAAAGGGACATGGAACCTGTTGTCGGCGCCACCCCCAAAGTCGTGCGTTCCGAAGAGGAATGGCGCGCCCAGCTGAACCCCGCCGAGTACGCGGTGCTGCGCCAGGCAGGCACCGAGCGCCCGTGGACCGGCGAGTACACCGAGACCAAGACCGAGGGCGTCTACGAGTGCCGTGCGTGCGGAGCCGAGCTGTTCCGCAGCGACACCAAGTTCGACTCGCACTGCGGCTGGCCGTCGTTCTTCTCGCCGCTGGCCGGAGACGCAGTGCTCCTGCGCGAGGACCGCACCCTCGGTATGACCCGCGTCGAAGTGCTCTGCGCCACCTGCCACAGCCACCTCGGGCATGTTTTCGAAGGTGAGGGGTATCCCACGCCGACGGATCAGCGGTACTGCATCAACTCCGTCTCCTTGAAACTCGTTCCGTCCGAATAGGAGACTGAGCCGAGTCCGGTCGATCGGACCGGACCGACCTGGGAGGCGTAATGATCTTCTTCGGTACCGACGGTGAAGGCTCCAGCGGAGTCGACGGCGGCTCGTCCAGCTGAGAGCTGGTCAGAGCGGCGAACTGGTGACAAAAGACGGACAACCCTAAGGCTTAGTCAACAAGCATTGCGGGGCTGTGGCCCGGACCACACCATGGACGCCACCGAAGCACTTTCGGGGCAGTCAGGGGGTGGGTCGCATGCAGAGGCCTTGGGGGTTGTCCGGACCTGAGTTCCTTCAGCTCTACTGGATCGGGCTGGCACTGGCGGTGCTGGTCGCGATCATCGTTCGGGTACGCGTGCGGGCGGGTCACAGCAACCAGCCCGTGCGCTCCCTCGACATGGACGAGCTCGCCTATCTCGCGGGCGGTCCGAAGCGCGTGGTCGAAACGTCCGTCGCGCGGCTGCTCACCGCGGGTGAGCTTCGCACCTCACGGCGTGGCACGGTGCAGGTCACGACCACCACGAGCTCCTTGAACCCGGTGGACCGCGCCGTCATCACCGACAGCCAGCGCTACACCAACCGCACCGTCGGCCTGATGATCCCCTCCGTCTCCAAGGACGGCGTGGTCATCGGGATCGGCCGCAGGCTCGAGGAAATGGGCCTGGTCGTCCACCCGGACGTCGCGAAGAGCGCGCTGCGCAAGGGATCCATCGCGCTGTGGGTGTTGCTCGTGATCGGTGTGGCCCGCTGGGTCAACGGCGTCGCGATCGACGCGCCCGTCGGCTGGCTGACGTTGCAGCTCGTCATCACCGGTGCGCTCATCTTCCTCCTCACGCGGCGCGGCAAGCACGTCCGCACGTCCAAGGGGAACCGCGTGCTGAACGAGGCACGCACCACGAGCAGCGGCCGCGCCGCCACGTCCGACGAGGCGCTGTACGCGGGCGCGGCCGGGCTGGTTCTGTTCGGCGGTCTGGCGGTGTACCCCGATCTGGCGGTGCGCAGCTCGTTGCTCGCCGCTTCCGGGGGCAGCTACACCGGCTACACCGGGTGTTCGGCGGGTTCTTCATCGTGTTCGAGCGGTGGCGGAGGTGGCGGCTGCGGGGGCGGCTGCGGCGGGGGCGGCAGCTGATTTCCCGCTGTCCGGTCTGAATCAGGTAACACCAGGAACCCGGGGGTAGATCTCACGTCGAAGATGCACGGGCACCAGTGAGGGGAGTGCTGATGGCCAAGTCTTCGACACCGCAGGCGAACTGGGCCGCGGAGGAGATCGGGTTCCTGGCGGGGGGACCGGGCAGGGCGGCGGAGGCCGCTCTCGCCCGGCTGATGGACGGCGGTCTCGTGCGGTTCTCCCGTGAGGGACTCGTGACCGCCGTCCATCAGAACGGTCACGGCGCGACGAGCCCGCTCGAGGCGTCCATCCTCACCGGGCTGTCCGGCGGGGGCCGCCCGATCGGCCTGGTGGTGGGGCCGGCGGCGCACAGCCAGGAGATGGGTGCACTGCACCGCAATCTGGTCGAGAAGGCGCTGGTCCACCGCCAGTGGGGCAAGACGAACGGCGGCAGGGTGGCGTTGCGGGTCCTGCTGGTCCTGCTCGGCATCGCGTTCCTCGCGGCGGGGCTCTTCGTCGACCTGAACCTCCTGGCCGTCACGCTCGTGGCGTGGTTCGTGGCGTTCCTCCTGCGCGACAAGAAGATGCTCACGCAGATCGGCAGGGGCGTCCTGGGGCACGCACAGCGAAACCCGCGCAGCCGGGTGGACGCCGTGGCGTTGCACGGACTGCGTGGTGTGGTCGGCCGCCGGAGGGTCGCCGACCTGTACGGCTTGCCGCCAGGCATCCTGTACCCACCACCGGTGCACCACAACGGAAAGCGGAAGTCGCATTCGGACAGTGGCGGGTGCGGCGGCGTTCACGAGCACCACAACTGCGCGTCGTCGTCTTCCTGCTCCAGCAGCAGTTGCAGCAGCAGCAGCAGCTGTTCGAGCAGCAGCAGTTCCAGTTGCAGCAGTTCGAGTTGCGGTAGCAGCAGTAGCAGCAGCTGCAGCAGTTCCAGCAGTTGAGGGGGAAACTCATGGTCACACCGGTGACATCACAGGGGACGCAGCTTTCCGCGGAACAGGTCGGCTACCTGACGGCGGGTCCCGGCCGCGCCGCCGAGACCGCGCTCGCCCGGCTGATCGACGCCGGCCTCGTGCGGGTGTCGCGCGACGGCCTCGTCTCGGCCGTGCACCAGAACAACCACGGTGCGACCACGGCGATCGAGGCGCGGATCCTGAGCTACGCGCGTACACCCGTCCGGTTCGACACGGTCGTGCGGTCGGCCGCGCACAGCACCGAGATGTCGATGCTGCACCAGCACCTGCTCGACCGGAAGCTCCTGCAACGCCCCCGCCGCCGCAACGAGGGCTGGTGGTTCTCGCTCGTGGTCGCGGGCGTGCTGCTCCTGCTCGGCTTCGTGGCGCCGGAGTTCCTGCTCGGCGTCCCGATCGCCGTGCTGTTCTTCCTGTGGCAGCGCGGGCGCAAGGCCATCACCGGGGCGGGCAGGGAGGCCCTCCTGCGGGTGACCGCGACCGACCGGGTGCACGCCGTGGCGGTCTACGGCTTCTGCGGCAGGGTGAACCGCCGCCCGGTCGCCGATCTCTTCGAGCTCTCCCAGAGCATCGTCAGGATGCTGCCGCTGAAGCAGAACCGCAAGCGGCGGTCCTCTTCGGACGGTGGCGGCGGCGGGTCGAGTTGCAGCAGCTGCGGCAGCGGGTGTGGTAGCAGTAGTTGTTCATCGAGCAGCGGCAGCAGCTGCTCGTCGTCGAGCGGCAGCAGCTGTGGTGGCAGCAGCTGCGGCGGCGGTGGCGGAGGAGGCGACTGATGGCGGGCATCGCGGACCTGGGCGTCGGAATCGGCTGGCGTTCGGAGATCGACCTGACCGTGGAACGGCTGCCCGGCGTGGACTTCGTCGAGGTGGTGGCGGAGAACCTCCACCTCGGACACCTGCCGGAGTCGGTGACGCTGCTGCTGGAGCGCGGAGTTCCGGTGCTCCCCCACGCCGTGTCGCTGTCGCTCGGTGGCGCGGACCCGGTCGACCTCGGTCGCGTCGAGCACCTCGGCAAGGTCGCGGAAGCCGTCGGCGCGCCGATGGTGAGCGACCACGTGTGCTTCGTCCGCGCGGGCGGGCTCGACTCGGGCCACCTGATGCCCGTGCCGCGCACCAGGGACGCGCTCGACGTGCTCGTGGCGAACGTCCAGCTGGCGCAGCGGAACCTGCCGGTGCCGCTCGCGCTGGAGAACGTCGCCGCGCTGCTGGAGTGGCCGGACGGCGAGCTGTCCGAGGGCCAGTTCCTCGCCGAGCTCGTCGAACGGACGGACTGCTGGCTGCTCGTCGACGTCGCGAACCTGTACGCGAACGCGCGCAACATCGGCACGGACCCGGAGCGGTTCCTCGACGAGATTCCGCTGGAGCGCCTGGCTTACGTGCACGTGGCCGGCGGCGTCGACCACGGCGACGTCTACCACGACACCCACGCCCACGCGGTGCTGCCGGAAGTGCTCGGCGTCCTCGACGAACTGTGCTCGCGCGTGAAACCACCCGGCGTTCTGCTGGAACGCGACGACAACTACCCGTCCGACACCGAAATCGCGTCCGAACTGGCCGCGATCCGCGCCGTCGTGGACAAACACCGTGGCTGAAATCATCGACCGGAATGATCCTTCGGCCGCACGCGAAAGGCTTGCCGCCGCACAGGCCGAGCTGCTAAATGCATTGCTCGCGAACGGACCGGCTCCGGCGGGATTCGACGAACAACGACTGGACGTCGAACGCCGCGCGTTGCTGTCCAAACGCCGCGGCATCGTGCGGATGCTGGGGCCCGCTGTCGCCGACGAGCTCGGCGACCGGTTCCGGACGCTCTTCGACGCGTACGCCCTGGAAAACCCTCGTCGCGCGGGCTCGCGTGCCCGCGACGACGCCGCGGCGTTCGCCGAATGGTGCCGTGCCGCGGGAGAACTGTCAGCCAAACGCAAGGCGCGCTGGAAGTTCTGGCAGTCGAACTGACGGGCGAACAGAACTCCCTCAAGAATCGCCCGTTCAGCCCTGTGTGACCCCCGCCACCGTCGATACGTTCGAAAGGGTCGGGGGGCCATTTTCACATTGCGCAGAAGGCCTTCCGGCCTGCGCGGACCACAGCGCGCAGCATTTCGAACCATGAGGGGATTCGAATGCGCGGAAATGTGAAAGTGCTGGGGGCCGCCTTCGCGGCGCTCGCACTGACCGCGGGAACGGCCACCGCAGCGTCGGCCGCACCGCAACCCACCGGTCCACAACGGGCGGTCGACGAGATCACCCTCGTCACCGGAGACAAGGTCCTTCTGGGACAGGCACAGCAGGTCGTCGCGATTCAGCCCGGCGAGGGCCGCAAGGGGATGACCTTCAAGACCCACCGCGGTGCCGACGGGCACACGATGGTCGTGCCGACGGACGCGTTCGGGCCCCTGGCGGCGGGCCGGCTCGACCGCAGACTCTTCGACGTCACCACGCTGCTGGAGTTCGGCTACCGGGACCGGATGCCGTTGATCGTGGACGGTCAGGCGAGACTCGGAGCGCGGTCCTCGGCCGACTGGGCCGCTCTGCGGGCAGAGGCCGCCTCCGGTGACAAGATCTGGCTCGACGGCATCCGCAAGCCGAGCCTCGACCGCAGCGTCGCCCAGATCGGCGCGCCGGCCGCGCACCAGCGCGGCATCACCGGCAAGGGCGTCAAGGTCGCGATCGTCGACACCGGCGTGGACGAGAACCACCCGGACCTCAAGGGTCAGCAGATCGCGGAGAAGAACTTCACCAGCGACCCGGACACCACCGACAGGGTCGGCCACGGCACGCACGTCGGCGCGACCGTCGCGAGCGCCGGGTCGCAGTACGGCGGCGTCGCACCGGGCGCCCAGCTGCTCGACGCCAAGGTCTGCGTCGAGTTCGGCTGCCAGGAGTCGTGGATCCTCGACGGCATGCGCTGGGCCGCCGAGCAGGGCGCCCAGGTCGTCAACATGAGCCTCGGGGGTGGCGACACCCCGGAGATCGACCCGCTGGAGCAGGCGGTCAACGACCTCACCGCCAAGTACGGCACGTTGTTCGTGATCGCGGCGGGCAACTCGGGCGGGCCGGGCACGGTCAGCTCACCCAGCACGGCCGAGGCCGCGCTGTCGGTCGGCGCCGTCGACCGCGACGACAAGCTCGCCTACTTCTCCAGCAGGGGCCCTCGCACCGGTGACAGCGGGCTCAAGCCCGAGGTGACCGCACCGGGCGTCGAGATCGTCGCCGCCAAGGCGGGCTCCACCGAGCACGTCTCGGCGAGCGGCACGTCCATGGCGACTCCGCACGTGGCCGGTGCCGCGGCGTTGCTGAAGCAGCAGCACCCGGAGTGGACGCCCGCGCAGCTCAAGTCGGCGCTGGCCACCACGGCCAAGCCGGCACCCGGCGTGAGCCCGTTCGACCAGGGCGCCGGTCGCATCGACGTGGCCAAGGCGATCAACCAGGTGCTGACCGCGGACGTCGTCGCGGTCAACCTCGGCCTGCACGAGTGGCCGCACGGTGACGACAAGCCGGAGACCAGGTCGATCACCTACAGCAACCCGACCGACGCCGACATCACGCTCGACGTGAAGATCACCAGCGGTGCGCCGCAGGGCATGTTCTCGCTGAGCGCCTCGAAGGTCACCGTTCCCGCCAAGGGCACGGCGGCCGTCAAGGTCACCGGCGACACCCGCGTCGGCACGCAGGACGCCGCGTACACCGGCGAGGTCGTCGCCACGTCCGGCACGCACACCGTCCGCACGCTCGTCGGTGTCGAGCGCGAGGTGGAGAGCTACACCCTCACGATCGACATGATCGGCCGCGACGGGCAGGACCCCGTGGACGCGCTGACGTTCGTCAGCGGCCTGGACATCCCGACGTCCAAGGTGGTCTTCGGTGGTGGCGACCAGAAGATCCGCCTGCCCAAGGGCACGTACGTGGTCGACTCCTCGATCAGCTCGCCGAACGGCATGGACATGCTGTTCCATCCGACGGTGAAGGTGACCGGCGACCTGGCTATCAAGCAGGACGCCCGCCTCGCGCAGCCGCTGTCGGTGACGGTGCCGGAACCCACCGGGGACTTCGTCGTCGGTGAGCTCTCGTACCGGCGCGCGTACGGCGACAGGGTCCTGCAGGCAGGGCTGATCGCGTTCGGTGGCTTCGACGGCATCTCGGTGGCGCAGGTCGGCGGCCCGCTCTCGCCGAAGGAGCTGGCGTCGATGGCGACGCTGCACGCGAACTCCGCGGCCGAGGCCAACGTGTACTACCGGCTGTCCTACCCGGTCGCCGGCAGCCTGCCCAACGGCCTGACGCGCGCGCCGGGCAAGAAGGACCTGGCACGCGTCGAGGCCACCATCGGCGGTCTCAAGCCGGACAGCCGGGCGCTCAAGGGCGAGTTCCCGACGTCGGTGCACGGCGTGGGCGGCGGTTCGGCGCTCTACCAGTTGCCGGCGGGCAGCAAGGCGGTCGACTACGTGACGACCGAGGACCTGCGCTGGCAGTCGATCGTGAGCATCACCCACGCGAACGGCAGCCGGGAGGAGGCCGTCTCCGGGTTCCGCACGTACGAGGCGGGCAAGACCTACCAGGAGCGGGAGAACCAGCCGGTGTTCTCGCCGGCGCTGCCCGAGTCCCCGTACCCGTACGCCGAGCGCAACGGCACCCAGCTGTTCATCCGCGTGCCGATGCTGAGCGACGCGAGCAGCGGCCAGGGTGGCTCCACTGTGGACAGTTTCCGGGCGGCGCTGTACCGCAACGGTGTGCTGATCGGTGAAGGCGCCGGGGGCAACTTCCAGAACGTGCCGCTCCCGGAGGGAGACTTCCGCGCGGAGGCGAGCCTCGACCGGAGCTCGCAGTTCGAGTTCAGCAGCAAGGTGTCCGCGGCGTGGACGTTCAGGTCCAAGGGCACGCCGGGCGTGACCGACACCATCCCGCTCTCGGTCGTGCGGTTCGCGCCGAAGCTCGACGACAACGGCGCGGTGCCCGCGGGCACGCTGCAGCGAGTGGGTCTGGTCACCCAGTCCCAGGGCGACACGGGCAAGGTGCGCATCACCGGCGTCCAGTACTCGCACGACGACGGCAAGTCGTGGCGCAACGCGGGTGTGGCCGGCAACAGCGCGTTGATCTACCACCCGGCCGGCGCCAAGTGGACCTCGCTGAAGGCCACGGCGAAGGACGCCAGGGGCAACACGGTCGAGGTGACCGTGATCCACGCCTACAAGGTGAGCTAGTGCGCTGAACGGAGAGGGCCGCCCGGTTCAGGGGCGGCCCTTTCTCGTCACGGCAGGTTCGTGACCAGCTCGGCGGCCGGGACGCGGGTGCCCGTGTAGAAGGGGATCTCCTCACGCACGTGCAGCCGCGCCTCGGTGCCGCGCAGGTGCCGCATCAGGTCGACGATGCGGTGCAGCTCGTCGGCCTCGAAAGCGAGCATCCACTCGTAGTCGCCCAGCGCGAACGACGCGACGGTGTTCGCGCGCACGTCAGGGAAGTCGCGGGCTTCCTTGCCGTGGTCCGCGAGCATCTTGCGGCGGTCCTCCTCCGGCAGCAGGTACCACTCGTAGGAGCGCACGAACGGGTAGACGCAGACGTACTTGCGCGGCTCCTCGTTGGCGAGGAACGCGGGGATGTGGCTGCGGTTGAACTCGGCGGGGCGGTGCAGCGCGACCTGCGACCAGACCGGCGTGGAGACCTTGCCGAGCGGGGTGCGGCGGAAGCCCGTGTAGGCGGCCTGCACCTGCTCGATCTCCTCGGCGTGCCACCAGATCATGAAGTCCGCGTCGGCACGCAGACCGGCCACGTCGTAGACACCGCGGACGACGACGCCCTTGCCTTCCAACGCGTCGAGGTAGTTCTGCGTCTCGGAGGCGGCGGCGCTGCGGTCTTCCGGCAGCTTCCCCGGCTCGACGCGGAACACCGACCACATCGTGTAGCGGATGGTGTCGTTGAGCTCGTTGTAGTTCAGGCGCGCCATACGTCCATCTTGGCACGGCCCTGTCAACGGCGAACGCGGCCCAGCAGGTGTGCTGCGACACGGGCGGCGGCCGCGTCGGCGGTGGCGATGCACGCCGGTACGCCGACGCCGTGCAGCGTGGCGCCGGCCACCGCGAGGCCGGGTACGTCGCCGATGCCCTTCTCGATGGTCTCGACGAGGTCGACGTGCCCGACGCCGTACTGCGGCAGGCCTCCGCCCCAGCGCTGCACCACGTGGTCGATGGGCTCGGCCTTGATCCCGGTGAGCTCGTACAGGTCGTTGCGCACGGCCTTCACGAGGTCCGCGTCACTGCGCTGCAGGAGCGCCGTCTCGCCGCGGCGCCCGACCGAGCCGCGCACCAGCACGGGCTCGCCGAAGTGCGACCACTTGCGGCTGGAGAACGTGAACGCCTTGGCGGTGAACGGGGTGATGCGGTCGCTGTACCGCTCCCCCTCCGCGATCAGGATGCCGGAGCGGTCCGGCAGTTCGGTGCCCGGCGGCAGTGCCAGCGCGACGACGGCCATCGAGGCGACCTCGACCTTGCCGTACGCGGCGGACACCTGCGGCGCGATCTCGGACAGCAGTTTGCGCGCCGACGGAGCCGGGACCGCGAGCACGACGCCGTCGCACTCCAGGTACTCGGGCGTCGCCGCCGAGCCGATCTCCAGCCGCCAGCCGTCGCCCTGCCAGGAGAGCACGCGAACCGGCAGGCCCAGCCGGACGACCGGCTTCGCGACCTCGGCGAGCCGGTCGACGAGCGACGACACGCCGTTGGCGAGGCTGGCGAAGACCGGCGGGCGGGCAGCGCGTGGCTGCGGCGGCGCGGGCATCATCATCGCGGCGGCCGCGAGCAGGGAACCGACGCCCTTGTCCAGCAGCGTCGCGATCTGCGGCATGGTGGCGCGCAGGCCCAGCTCGTCCGCGCGCCCCGCGTAGACGCCGCCCAGCAGCGGGCCGACGAGACGATCCGCGACCTCGGGGCCGAACCTGTCCTTCACCAGCCCGCCGACGGCGACGTCACCGCCGTTGAGCTGGATCGGCGGCAGCGTCGGTTCCATCTCGACCCGCAGCGCGCCTTCCGACGACAGCATCTGCCGGACGGTCTCGACGCTCGCCGGCACGCCCATGAACGTGTGCGAGGGCAGCTGGTGCGTCCGCCCGGCCGCGTGCACGCTCGCCTTGGCCGCCGTCGGGTGCACGACGTGGTCCTGGAGGCCGACCTCGTTGATCAGCTCCTGCGCCTCCGGCTTGCGGTGCAGGAACGCCTCCGCGCCCACGTCGAACCGCACGCCGGCGAGCTCGGTGGTCCGCAGCTTGCCGCCGAGCCGGTCGGACTGCTCGATCACGGTGATCTTCGCGTCGGGGCCGAGCAGCATGCGCAACCGGTGCGCGGCGGCCAGGCCGGAGATCCCTCCCCCGACGACTGCTACGTGCGGCGCTCTTCCGCGCATTACAAGCTGTGGATCAGTTCGACGGTCCGGGTGATGATCTCCGGATCGGTGTCCGGCAGCACGCCGTGGCCCAGGTTGAAGATGTGGCCGGCGGCCGCCTTGCCCTCGGCGTGGATGCGGCGCACCTCGCGTTCGACGGCCTCGAACCCTGCGAAGAACAGCGCCGGATCGAGGTTGCCCTGCACGACCGGCTTCGGCAGCTGCGGGGCGGCGTTCTCCAGCCTCCGCACCGCCTCGTCGAGCGGGATCCGCCAGTCGACACCGACGACGTCCGCGCCGGCCTCGCGCATCGCGGGCAGCAGCTCGCCGGTGCCGACGCCGAAGTGGATGCGCGGCACTGTCGTGATCGTCTGGAGCACCCGCTTGGAGTGCGGCAGCACGAACTCGCGGTAGTCGCGCTCGGACAGCGCGCCCGCCCACGAGTCGAACAGCTGCACGGCCTGCACCCCGGCGTCGAGCTGCGCGTGCAGGAACGCGGCGGTGACGTCCGCGATCTTGGCCAGCAACGCGTGCCACAGCTCGGGGTTGCCGTGCATGAGCGCCTTGGTGAGCTCGTGGTTCTTGCTCGGCCCGCCCTCGACGAGGTAGGAGGCGAGCGTGAACGGCGCCCCGGCGAACCCGATGAGCGCGACCTGCGGCGGCAGTTCCTTGAGCAGCAGCCCGATGGCGTCCGCGACCGGCTGGACCTGCTCGGCGTGCAGCTCCGGCAGGTTGCGCACGTCGTCCAGCGTCCTGACCGGCTTCGCGACCACGGGACCGGTGCCCGCGACGATGTCGAGGTCGACACCGGCCGCCTTGAGCGGCACCACGATGTCGGAGAAGAGGATCGCGCCGTCGACGCCGTGCCGCCGGACGGGCTGCATGGTGATCTCGCGGACCATCTCGGGATCCATGCACGCGTCGAGCATCGCGGTGCCCTGACGAAGCGCCCGGTACTCGGGCAGCGACCGTCCCGCCTGCCTCATGAACCAGACAGGGGTGTGCGACGGGGTGCCGCCACGAGCGGCCACGAGGAGGGGTGCCGAAAGGTTTGACACTGTGCAGTCATCTCTCTTTCTTTCCGCTTCATGGTCCCACGCCCCGGCGTGCCGCCGTCACTCGGTCGGTTTGCGAGGCATACAGTCAGTTGTGTGACCGAGCCGGAAATCTTCCGCCGGGCGGTGGGGACGCTCAAGTCGGTTCGCCACAGGCCCGAGATCGAACTCACCGAGGTTCGCCCGCCGCAGCGGCTCGCGCCGTGGGCGTACGCGCTGACGGCTGAGGTCACCGGCCCGTCGGACGAACTGTCGACAGGACGCCTCGTGCTCCTGCACGACCCGGACGGCGACGAGGCGTGGGGCGGTGTCCTGCGAGTGGTGGCCTACGTGCGCGTGGAGCTCGACCACGAGCTCGCCTCCGACCCGCTGCTGCCCGAGGTCGGCTGGTCGTGGCTGACCGAGGCCCTCGAACAGTCGGGCGCCAGGTTCACCGCGCTCGGCGGAACCGTGACGCAGACGTCGTCGGCCAGGTTCGGTGACATCGCCGGACCGGCTCGCACGGACGACCTGGAGCTGCGCGCGTCGTGGACCGCGCTCGACGGAGAGCTCGCCGAGCACGGCACCGCGTTCTACGAGCTGATGGCGACGGCCGTCGGGCTGCCGCCGGTCGGGGTCACCCTCTTCGGGCAGCGCTAGTCGGCGTCCCTGAGGACGCGCAGGATGTTCGCGCCCGCGAGCTTCGCGCAGTCGTCCTCGGACCAGCCCTTGTCGAGCAGCGCGCCGATGAGGTTCGGGTAGGTCGACACGTCCTCGAGTCCCTGCGGCAGCGCCTGGACCCCGTCGTAGTCGCCACCGAGGCCGATGTGGTCGATGCCGACGACCTCACGCGCGTGCTCGACGTGCGCGACGACGTCGTCGAGCGTCGCGACCGGCGCCGGGTGGTCGACGATCCACTTCTCGCCGAACACCTTGCGGGCGTCGAGGTCGGCGTGGTTCTGCCCCGCGGCCGTCATGGCGTCACGAAGGGCTGCATCCCATTCAGCGAACCGGGGTGCTACGAAGCTCGGCACGAATGTGATCATGGCCACACCGCCGTTGGTCTTGAGCTTGACCAGGACGTCGTCCGGGATGTTGCGCGGATGGTCGGCAACGTGGCGGCACGACGAGTGGCTGAAGATGACGGGCTTGACGCTCGTCTCGAGCGCGGCGTGCATCGTGCTCGGCGCGACGTGCGAGAGGTCGACGAGCATGCCGATGCGGTTCATCTCGCGCACGACCTCGCGGCCGAACTCCGTCAGGCCGCCGTGTTCGGGCTGGTCAGTGGCGCTGTCGGCCCACGGGGTGTTGTCGTTGTGGGTGAGCGTCATGTAGCGGACGCCCAGGCGGCGCAACGCGCGCAGAACGCCGAGTGAAGAGTTGATGGAATGTCCGCCCTCGGCACCGAGGAGGGACGCGACACGCCCGGACGCGAAGACTTTTTCCGCCTCGGCGGCGGTCGTGGCGATGCCCAGGTGATCGGAGTACCGCCCTGCCAGCTCGTAGACCAGTTCGACCTGCTCCAGCACCGCGGTGACCGCTCCGTCGCCGGCGAGCCTGCCGGGAATCCAGACGGACCAGAACTGCATGCCGAGGCCGCCCTCGCGCATTTTCACGATGTCCGTGTGCAAGCTGGGATGACGTTCCGTGAGATCGATCTTCGCGGCGGTCGTGTAGACGTCCTCGCCCGTTCCCTCACCGAACTCCCGGAGAGCCCACGGGAGGTCGTTGTGGCCGTCGACGAGGGGCACACGCTGCAGCAACGCCCGCGCTCGCTCGGGACCGGTCAGGCTCGGCACAACCATCTCCTAGATGTCGTCATGAGGGCAACTCGCGTTACTCCCCCTATCCAGTTGTCAGCCAATCGTGTGACAACTGAGGCCATCTGTCACAACTCAATAGGGATAGATACCCGATTGATCGTCCCGTAGACCCGCTTGGGCGGCTACGCTGCCCCAGACGACACCACTTTCGGTCGATCAGTGGCGCGGCTGATTGGGCGAAAGTCCCGGTGCCGGTCGGGGGGCACGACCGACTCCAGGGAGGTAGTGACGTGGCTGCCGTCGGCTTAGGTCAGGCCGTTCGTACCACGCCAGCCGGCTCGTTGCCGGCGAACATGGTCCCGCACCCGCGGGAAGAGCTTTTTTCAGTGCTGGTGGTCGACGACCACCCACTGCTGAGGGAGGCGATATCAGCTCGGCTCACGCAAATGGGAGCCGGCACAGTGCATGAGGCCGCATCGGTGGCAGAGGCTCGGGCGCGGGCACTTGCAACCGGTCCTTGCGACCTCGCGATCCTCGATCTGGGCTTGCCGGATGGCACCGGCATCGACCTGGTCACGGAACTCCGTGCCCAGGGCTGGCCCCGCATCGTGGTCCTCGCATCCTCCGACGACCCCTACGCGGTCAGGTCGGCCTTCCAGGCGGGCGCCCAGGCGTACCTCCTGAAGTCCGCCTCTCCGATGGTGGTCACCGACGGGGTGCGCCGGGTTCTCGATGGCGGCGTTTACGCAGATCCGAGCGTGGCACCAGTACTCGCAGCGGGTACTCGGGTGCCGGGCACCGACAACACGCCGCGGGAACTCTCCGCGCGTGAGGTCGAGGTGCTCCAGCTGGTCGCCGATGGCCAGAGCAACAAGGAAATCGGCGAGGCTCTGAGCCTGTCCGCGTTGACGGTGAAGTCTCACCTGTCGCGGATCGGCCGGAAGCTGGGCACCGGGGATCGCGCTCAGATGGTCGCGCTGGCCATGCGTGCCGGCGTGATCCGTTAGATACCGGTTTGAAGCACTGAACCGGCCGAGAACACCTGTGAGTGGTGCGATCGTCGTAGGGTCATCCGCTGTGGATGTACCCGCCGACGAGCCAACCGCACCAACCGGACCAGATCCGGTACCGCTGACGGAACCTGCTGATGGGGTCCCGCCCGTGGTCGCCGATCCTGCTGCGCTCCGGCGAGCCGCTGACGCGCTCGCCGGGGCGAAGGGCCCGGTCGCGGTGGACACCGAGCGAGCCTCGGGCTACCGCTACTCACAGCGTGCCTATCTGGTGCAACTGCGCCGGGAGGGCGCCGGCACCTGGTTGGTCGACCCGATCGCTCTAGGCGGACGGCTCGACCCGCTGGTGCAGGCGCTGGACGGCACCGAGTGGGTGTTGCACGCAGCGTCTCAGGACCTGCCGTGCCTCGCCGAACTCGGGCTGCGACCCGGCGTGCTGTTCGACACCGAGCTGGCGGGCAGGCTGGCTGGGTTCGAACGCGTGGCATTGGGCACGCTGGTCGAGCGACTGCTCGGCTATCGGCTGGAGAAGGGGCACGGCGCGGCCGACTGGTCGCGCCGCCCCCTTCCTGCCGACTGGCTGACGTATGCCGCTCTGGACGTGGAGCTGCTCGTTCAGCTCCGCGACGTTCTCGAGGCCGAGCTGGAGCGCCAGGGCAAACTCGCCTGGGCGCTCGAGGAGTTCGAGGCGGTACGGATGGCGCCGTTGCCGCGCCCCCGTACCGACCCCTGGCGGCGCACGTCGGGTATCCACCGCGTGCGCAACCAGCGTCAACTGGCCCTCGTCCGCGCGCTCTGGGAAGCCCGCGACGCCGTGGCCCGCGAACGCGACATCGCCCCCGGCCGAGTCCTCCCGGACTCCGCCCTGATGGAGGCAGCCGCCCGCAACCCCGCTTCGGAACCCGAGCTGCTCGCGCTGCCGGTCTTCCGCGGCCGGGCCCAGCGCCGCATGTCCGGCGTCTGGATGAACGCCCTGCGCAAAGCCGCCGCCCTGCCCAAGTCGGAGCTCCCAGAGCCCGCCGGGCAGCACGAAGGTCCTCCCCCGCCCAACCGCTGGGCGGACAAGGACCCGGACGCGGCGGCCCGTCTGGCCGCGGCCCGCACGGCACTGACGGCCATCGCCGAGGCCAACACCCTCCCGGTGGAGAACCTCCTGCTGCCGGACCTCGTGCGCCGCACCTGCTGGCAACCGCCGGCCGACGTCTCCCCCGAATCCGTGGCCACCGCGCTGCGCGACGGCGGGGCCCGGTCGTGGCAGATCGAGCTCACCCTCGAAGCCATGACGAAGGCGCTGGCGGCGACAGCACCGCAGGCCTGACCCACCCACATCCAATATCCGATATATCAGTTCACCCCGGCCCACCGCCGGTCGACCCTTGCTGACCTGCCCCTTAGCAATGAGACTTTGGACGACGTCCGCAAAAGACTCATTGCAAGGGGCAGGTTCGCATGATCAGCACCGACCGGCTGGACCTGCTGCCGCTGCGGGTCGAGCACGCCGCGGAGATGGCGACGGTGCTGGCGGACCCGGCGCTGCACACGTTCACCGGCGGCGCCCCGCTCTCGCCGGAGGCGCTCCTCGCCCGGTACGAGAGGTTGGTCGCGGGCTCACCCGACCCGGCCCAGCGCTGGCTCAACTGGGTGATCCGGCTGCGCGCCGACGACCGGCTTGCCGGCACCGTCCAGGCGACCATCACCGGCCGGACCGCGGAGATCGCCTGGGTCGTCGGCACGCCGTGGCAGGGTCGCGGCATCGCGAGTGAGGCGGCGCGAGGTCTCGTCGGCTGGCTCGGCACCCAGCCGGTGGACACCGTGATCGCGCACGTTCATCCCGATCACCACGCGTCCGCCGCGGTGGCCGCCTCCGCCGGCCTCTCCCCCACCGGCGAGTGGCACGACGGCGAGATCAGGTGGCTGAAGCCGCTGCGACGGCAGTCCTGAACGACCTGCGGTAGGCGCTCGGCGTGAGACCGGTCCGGCGTACCAGGTGCTGCCGCAACGAGTCGGCGCTCGTCCCACCGCCCGTTCGTCGTCGACGCTTCCCGCGTCGGTTCCACGTTCGGGCTGACGGCGACGCCGCTCGACGAGGTCCTCACCGCGACCCTGAGCCGGGCGGACACCCGGTCGCGGGAGCTCACGACCGCCTGATCGCTCTCCGTTCAGTGAAAGACCGTGCTCGGCGTCGCGCTGAGCACGGTCTTCGGCGTTTGCACGCCCGCCCTGTCAGTCGGCCGAGCCATCTCCGATCACCTTGCGCGACGCCTGGGTGTGCGCGAGCCGCCGCACCGCCTTGAGCACGGCGTCGCCGATCAGGGTGCCCACGACCATTCCCTCGATGACGTCGTCGGGCGAACCGCGCCGCGCGACGTACTCGACGTCCGCCTGCGCGATGATCTTCAACCCCTCCAGGTAGGGGTCGAGCAGGTCGTGGAAGTGGTCGTGGCCGACCGAGCGGGCCGCGGACAGCGCCATGGCGAGCATGTGGGTCACGTTGCTCTCGGTGACGTCGCAGTACTCCTCGCCCTGCCGCCGGACGAACGCGAGAACGTCCTCGACGGCGAGCGGGTCGAGCTCGCCCGAGCCCGGCTGGCTGATGGCCTCCTGCACGGCGCCGAGCTTCTCGTGCAGTGACTCGTCGCGGTTGTCGATGGCGGCGAGGACGTCTCGAACCGCCGCGATCGAGAGGCCACCGACGTCCACGAGGGCACGCACCAGCCGGAGGCGACGGAGGTGCTCGTCGTCGTAGTGGGCCTGGTTCGGGCTGGTCAGCACGCCGGCGGGCAGCAGTCCCTCACGCAGGTAGTACTTGATCGTCGGCACCGGGACGCCGCTTCGCTTCGAAAGCTCGCCAACACGCATATGGATAGTGTACCTTTCCGATAGCGGCGAGCGCCGCTATCCATTCTTCTGAGGGGGCTCAGATGCTGAAGACCGCATACAACTGGCACCGGCCGTTAATGCTCTTCACGCTGTCCATGGTCGTTCTGACTCCGATCGCCGCACTCGGCATGCTGCTGGACGACCGGGTGCTGGTCGACTCGCCGATCTGGTTCAAGCCGTTCAAGTTCGCGGTGTCGTTCGTGCTCTACAGCGCCTCGCTGGCGTGGTTCATCAGCCTTCTCGATGGCCGCGCGCACCGGATCGCGTGGTGGCTCGGGACCGTGTCCGCGCTCGTCGGCGTCGGCGAGATGGCGATCATCGTCGGACAGGTCGTCAGGGGGAAGCGCAGCCACTTCAACTTCGAGACGCCGCTCGACGCGGCGCTGTTCAGCGCCATGGGCACGATGGTCGTGGTCCTCTGGGTCGCGAACCTGGTCATCGCACTCATGTTGCTGCGCAAGAAGTTCGCCGACCCCGCCCTGGGCTGGACGGTGCGCTTCAGCCTGCTGATCGCGCTGATCGGCATGGGCGTCGGCTTCCTGATGACCCAGCCGAAGCCCGGCCAGTCCATCGACCAGGGCACGCTCGGCGCGCACTCGATCGGCGGGGCCGACGGCGGACCGTCGATGCCCTTCACCGGGTGGAGCACGGTGTACGGCGACTACCGGGTCGGCCACTTCATCGGCATGCACGCCCTGCAGTTCCTGCCCCTGCTGATCACGCTCGCCGGCCGGTGGGCGAACGCGCGCCTCGCGTGGGTGATCAGCGGCGGCTACCTCGGGCTGACCCTGCTGGTGATCTGGCAGGCCATGCGCGCCCAGCCGCTCATCAAGCCGGACGCCCTCACCCTGGTCGTCGCCGCTGTCATCGTCGCCGGGACCGCGCTGGGCGTGGTGTGGGCGCGGCAGCCGCAGCAGAACACCGAGAAGGAGCTCGTGGCCGCATGACCGCCATCCTGTTCGACCTGACGTTCCTGTTGATCGCACCGTTCTGGGCGCTCATGATCTTCGCGCCGAAGTGGTCGTGGACGCGCAGGATCGCCGAGTCGTACCTCATCGTGCTGCCGCCGGTCGTGATCTACGTCGTGCTCATGGTCCCCGTGCTGCCGGAGCTGATCCCTCTGGTCACGCGACCGGAACTCCCGGCGCTGGCCGAGTTCATGAGCACGGACACCGGCGCCGCGCTGGTGTGGGCGCACATGATCGCGTGGGACCTGTTCGTCGGGCGCTGGATGTACCTGGAGGGGCGCCGGCTGAACGTCCACCCGCTGGTCATGGCACCCGTTCTGGTGATCACGATCCTGCTGGCGCCGGTCGGGTTGCCGCTGTTCCTGATCGTGCGCAAGGTGTGTGACGCAAAGAACAGGGGTGCCGCTGTGGTTACCCGCCAGTAACTAGGGCTAGAGTTGGCGTTACCGACCGGTAGGGATGTCGCGCACCCCCTGCCCGGTGGACAGAGTTGTCACCACAAGTGGAGGAGACGCCGTGGCCGCACCAGCAGCGCCGGCACGCGTTCGGAACGTGGTCTTCGTCGACGGCGTGCGGACGCCGTTCGGCAAGGCCGGCCCCAAGGGCATTTTCGCCGAGACCCGTGCCGACGACCTCATCGTGAAGGTCATCCGTGAGCTGCTGCGCAGGCACCCCGAGCTGCCGCCGGAGCGCGTCGACGAGGTCGCCATCGCCGCGACCACGCAGATCGGCGACCAGGGCCTCACGCTCGGCCGCACCGCCGCACTGCTCGCGGGCCTGCCGAAGTCGGTCCCCGGTTACTCGATCGACCGCATGTGCGCGGGCGCGATGACCGCCGTCACGACCGCGGCGAGCGGTATCGCGTTCGGCGCGTACGACATCGCGATCGCTGGCGGCGTCGAGCACATGGGCCGCCACCCGATGGGCGAGGGCGTCGACCCGAACCCGCGCTTCCTGTCGGACAAGATCGTCGACACCAGCGCGCTCGTGATGGGCCAGACCGCGGAGAACCTGCACGACCGGTTCCCGCACATCACCAAGGAGCGCACGGACGCCTACGCGGCCGCTTCCCAGGCCAAGTACGCCGACGCGCTCAAGAACGGCAAGATCGGCCCGGAGCTCGTGCCCGTCGCGACCCGTTCCGCCGAGCACGGCTGGGGCCTCGCCACCGCCGACGAGCCGCCGCGTCCCGGCACCACCGTCGAGGACCTGGCCAAGCTCAAGACGCCGTTCCGCCCGCACGGCCGGATCACCGCGGGCAACGCGGCCGGTCTGAACGACGGTGCGACGGGCTGCATCCTCGCCGAGGAGGAGACCGCGCGCGAGCTCGGCCTGCCCATCGGCATGCGGATGGTCGGCTACTCGTTCCTGGGCGTCGAGCCCGAGGTCATGGGCATCGGCCCGGTGCCGGCGACCGAGAAGGCTCTCGAGCGCGCCGGTCTGTCCATTGAGGACATCGGCCTGTTCGAGGTCAACGAGGCGTTCGCCATCCAGGTCCTCGCGTTCCTCGACCACTTCGGCATCGCCGACGACGACCCGCGCGTGAACCAGTGGGGCGGCGCGATCGCCACTGGCCACCCGCTGGCCTCGTCCGGTGTCCGGCTGATGACGCAGCTGTCGCGTCAGTTCGCCGAGCGGCCGGACGTCCGCTACGGCCTCACCACCATGTGCATCGGCATCGGCATGGGCGGCACCGTTATCTGGGAGAACCCGAACTGGAGTGGCGACAAGTGACCATCACCGCTGAGGAAGCAAAGGCGATCTTCCCCGACGAGGTCGTCACCCACGCCAAGACGCGTCTGATCAGCGTTCCCGGCCTCGACAAGCCGGTCGCGCTCATCACGATCGACAACGGCCTGGACCACACCCGCCCGTCGACGTTCGGCCCGCAGTCGCTGGTGTCACTCGGTGCGGCGTTCGACGAGGCCCACGCGGCCGGCCCCGCCGCGATCGCGGTGACCGGCAAGCCGTTCATCTTCGCCGTCGGCGCGGACCTGTCCGCCGTCGAGCAGGCGACGGACCGCTCGCAGGGCGTCACGATCGGCAAGCTGGGCCACGACGTCTTCAAGAAGTTCACCGACTCGGACGTCCCGACCTTCGCCTTCGTCAACGGCGCGGTCATGGGCGGTGGCCTCGAGCTCGCGCTGTCGTGCCACTACCGCACGCTCGCGTCGAACGCGGCCGCGATCGCGCTGCCCGAGGTGTTCCTCGGCCTGTTCCCGGGCTGGGGCGGCACGCAGCTGCTGCCGAACCTGATCGGCGCCAACGACGCCGTGACGGTGATCTTCGAGAACGCGTTGAACCAGAACAAGATGCTCAAGCCGAAGGAAGCTCTGGCGCTGGGCATCGCGGACGTGCTGTTCGACTCCGCCGACTACCTGGAGCAGTCGCTGCTGTGGCTGTCCGGTGTCGTGCGCGGTGAGATCACCGTGCCGCGCAAGGAGATCGACCGCGGCGAGGCGTGGGACGCCGCCGTCGCGCGCGCCAAGGCGATCGTGCACGGCAAGACCAAGGGCGCGGCGCCGGGTGCGCAGAAGGCGCTGGAGCTGCTGGAGCTGGCGCGCGAGAACGACCTGGAGAAGGGCTACGCCGCCGAGACCGAGGGCCTCGCGGACCTGGTCATGAGCGACGAGCTCCGTGCCGGGCTGTACTCGTTCAACCTGGTGCAGAAGCGCGCGAAGCGGCCGGCCGGTGCGCCGGACAAGTCGCTGGCGCGCAAGGTGACCAAGGTCGGCGTCGTCGGTGCCGGTCTGATGGCGTCGCAGATGGCGCTGCTGTTCATCCGCCGCCTGCACGTGCCGGTCGTGCTGACCGACATCGACCAGGCACGCGTGGACAAGGGCGTCGGCTACGTCCACGGCGAGATCGACAAGCTGGCCGGCAAGAAGCGCATCTCGCCGGACGAGGCGAACAGGTTGAAGGCGCTCGTGTCCGGTTCGCTGGACAAGGCCGCGTTCGCCGACGCCGACTTCGTGATCGAGGCCGTGTTCGAGGACCTCGCCGTGAAGCAGCAGGTGTTCGCCGAGGTCGAGGAGCACGTCTCCGCCGAGGCCATCCTCGCCACGAACACGTCGTCGCTGTCCATCACGGACATGGCGTCGAAGCTCAAGCACCCCGAGCGGGTCGTGGGCTTCCACTTCTTCAACCCGGTCGCGGTCATGCCGCTGCTGGAGATCGTGCGCGCCGAGCAGACCGACGACGCCACGCTGGCGACGGCGTTCGCGGTCGGCAAGCAGCTGAAGAAGTCCTCGGTGCTGGTGAAGGACGCGCCCGCGTTCGTCGTGAACCGCCTGCTGACCCGCTTCATGGGCGAGGTCATCAAGTCGGTCGACGAGGGCACCTCCTTCGAGGTCGCGGACAAGGCCACCGAGCCGCTCGGCCTGCCGATGTCGCCGATGATCCTGCTGCAGCTGGTCGGTTCCGCCGTCGCGCTGCACGTGTCGGAGACGATGCACAACGCGTTCCCCGACCGCTTCTCGGTGTCGGAGAACATGAAGAAGTTCGTCGCGGCGGGCAAGGGCGCCGTCTGGCAGTGGGACTCCACCGGTGCGCAGACGGTCGACCCCGAGGTCCAGGCGCTGTGGGAGTTCGGCGACTCGCCCCTGTCGGGTGAGGAGGTCAAGACCCGCGCGCTGGAGGCTCTGGCCGAGGAGATCCGGATCATGCTCGACGAGGGCGTGGTCGCGGAGGCGCAGGACATCGACCTGTGCATGATCCTCGGTGCCGGATGGCCGTTCTGGCTGGGTGGCATCACGCCGTACCTGGACCGCACCGGCATCTCGGAGAAGGTGACGGGCAAGCGGTTCCTGGCGCCGGGTGTGGCGTCCGTGCCGGCCTAGGTAGTCACGAAGACGCCCGGTTCCCCTTGGGAGCCGGGCGTTTTCGCCTGCTCGGGCGTACACCGGCAGTGATCATCGGCCTACCTTCGGTGCATGGCCAGAAGCTACCCCTTCGCGGAGCCCGGTCGTCTCGAGATCGACCCCGAGCTGACCGCGACGCCGCCGCTCACCCGCGTGAAGTTCCCCTACGGCAAGGAAACCTGGCTCGTGACGGGCCATCCGGAAGCACGGGCGGTGCTGAGCGACCCCCGGTTCGTGCGCACCACCGCGGACCAGCTCGACGAACCGCGAATGGGCGAACACAACAACTCGCCCGGCATCCTGTCCCTCGACGCGCCACAGCACACCCGGCTGCGCAAGCTGGTGACGAGCGTCTTCACCGTGCGCCGCGTACAGGCCCTGCGCCCGCGCGCCGTCGAGATCGTGGACTCACTGCTGGACGACCTGACCCCGCCCGCCGACCTGGTGGAGGGCCTGGCCCGCCCGTTCCCGATGCTGATGATCACGACGCTGCTCGGCGTGCCGCAGGAGGATCACGAAGAGTTCGGCATGTGGGCAGACAGCTTCCTCAGCACGGGCGCGGTACCTGCTTCGGTCGCCGCAGAGCACTACACCGCCATCTGCGACTACCTGGCCGCTCTCGCCCACCGGCGTGCCGAAGCTCCGACCGACGACCTGTTCGGCGCGCTGGTGCGCTGCCTGAACGCGGGCGAACTCACCGTCGACGAGCTCGTCATGGTCTCGTTCAGCATCCTGGTCGGCGGCCTGGAGACGGTGAAGACGCAGCTGCCCAACATGGTGTACCTGCTGCTGACGGGCCCGTCCCTGCTCGAGGAGCTGCGCGCCGACCTCTCGCGACTGCCCGCCGCGGTGGAGGAGATGCTGCGCTACATCCCGCTACCGACGACCGCCGTCTTCGCGCGCTTCGCCACCGAGGACGTGCCGGTCGGCGACGTGGTCATCGCGCGCGGCGAGCCGGTGCTGGTCGAGGTGCCCGTGACGAACCGCGATCCCCGCGTCTTCGCCGACGCCGACTCCCTCGACTTCGCCCGCGATCCCAATCCGCACCTGGCGTTCGGGCACGGAGCGCACTACTGCCTGGGCGCACAACTGGCCAGGCTGGAACTCCAGGTCGCGCTGGAACGCCTGCTGACCCGCATGCCCGCGCTGCGTCTCGCCGTGCCGGAGCAGGAGCTCGGCTGGAACCGGGGCTACATGGTGCGCGGCGTGACCGCGCTGCCGGTGACCTGGTGAACTAGTCCTCGAGTTCGGGCTGGTACTGCTCCGCGCTGCCGTCCTGGCCGATGAAGTAGGCCTCGATGTTCGTCGCCCGCAACGTCACCTCGGATCCGGCCACCAGGTCGCGGTAACGCAGCAGATCCGGCAGGCCGAGCGCGACGACGTCGAACGGGTGCTTCTGGCGCAGCATCAGCGACCGCCGCAACGCCTCGCTGAACGCCCGGCGCGGCGAGTCGTCGTCATCGGGGACTTCTACCAGCGCACCTTCGAGCTGACGTTCGAGCGCGGCCCGCACGTGGTCTGCCGTGCACCAGGCCGCGATCTCCGTGAGAGTCATGTGTCCCGTATCGCGAAAAATCGCGGGATCATTAGCAGTCCGGATGTTTCGATCGGGTCATGTTGCCCCGACCGGCGGTTCTGGTCGACGTCGACGGCCCGCTGAATCCCTACCTGGCGAAGCCGACCCGGCGCCCGGCCGGCTACACCACACACCGCATCCGTCCCGCGGGTTTCTCCAGGCCACTGCGTGTCTGGCTGGACCCGTCCCACGGCCCGTGGCTGCTCTCGCTCGCCGCCGCGGCGGATGCGGACCTGGTGTGGGCGACGACGTGGGAGCACGAGGCGAACGAGTTCATCGGGCCGCGGCTCGGGCTGCCCGAGCTGGAGTGGATCGACTTCGGCGGCCGCGGCGCCGACCACCGCGACGGCCACCACGGGAAGGTGCCCGCGATCACCGAGTGGGCGGGTACACGGCCGATCGCCTGGCTGGACGACGAGTTCCAGCCGCGCGACGCCGGGTGGGCGGCTGCCCGGCCGGGCACGCTGCTCGTGCCGGTCGACCCGCGCAAGGGCATCGGCATCGAACACCTGGAGCAGGTCCGCACGTTCCTCACCCGAGGTGAACGGCGGAGTGATCATGCCGGGCGCTGGACCTGACGGATCGGCACGACCTCGACGAGCCGTTCGACGTCCTTGAAGTCCTTGACGTTCATGGTCAGCACCGGCATGCCCGCGACCGCCGCGGTGGCCGCGATCTGCAGGTCCATCCGCCGCGGACGAGGACTGCGGCCGGCTCTCCGCACCAGCGAGGCCATCTGCCCGTAGACCTTGGCCTCCTCCACACCGAACGGCAGCACCTCGAACGTCTGCAGCGCCGCGTAGTACCGCTCCGTGCGGGCGAAACGCTCGACGGGGTCGTCGGTGTCCAGCCCGAACGCCAGCTCCGCGATGGTGACCGCGCTGAGGAACGGCTGCGCGTCGATGTAGTCCCCCAGGTGCGCCCGCTCGAGCCTGATCAGCACACAGGTGTCGAGCAGGCAGCGACTCACCTCTGCCACGGGTCTTCCAGCGGGTCGTCCGCGCCGAAGACCTCGTCGGCCGCATTCCTGTCGGCCTCCCAGCGATCCGCGTCGACCGGCGGCAGCGTCCCGAACAACACCTGCACGTCACGGAGCGGCGGCCGCGACGGGGCTTCCGGCCGATACGGCAGGAGCTGCGCGACCGGTTTGTTGTTGCGGGTGACGACGAAGCCCTCACCCGCCTCGACACGGCGCATGATCTCCGCGTTGTCGTTGCGGAGCTCACGCTGCCCGATGGCCTTGAGCTTCATGACACCAATGTAGCACAAACCTGCGAAAGGTGCTACAGAGTAGCTACAGGAGGCCCTGGATACCCGTGATGACGTGATCAGGATCGGTACCTCGGGCTGGCGCTACCCGGAGTGGCGCGACGGCTTCTACCGCGACGTCCCGCAGAAGCGCTGGCTCGGTCACCTGGCCGGACACGTGGGCACGATCGAGGTCAACGGCTCGTTCTACCGGCTCCAGCCGCCGTCGAACTACCAGAAGTGGGCCGCCGAGACCCCGGACGACTTCCTGTTCGCCGTCAAAGGCTCGCGGCTGATCACGCACCACAAACGCCTGCGCCACGTCGAGGAGGCGCTCAAGACCTTCACGTCCTCGCTCGCACTCGGCGCCAAGCAGGGGCCGATCCTCTGGCAGCTGCCGTCCACCCTGCGCTTCGATCCCGCCACCCTGCAGGACTTCCTCACCCTGCTCCCACCGGGTAGGCACGCGGTCGAACCGCGGCACGAGTCGTTCCGCACCGACGCCTACTTCAGCCTCCTGCACGCCCACAACGTCGCCCACGTCGTGTCGGACGCGCCGGCGTTCCCGTGCATCGAAGCCGTCACCGCCGACTTCGCCTACGTCCGGCTGCACGGCCACGACGAGCTCTACATCAGCTCCTACAGCGACGAGCAGCTCGACGAGTGGGCGCGGAAGATCCACGACTGGGACCGCGACACGTTCGTCTACTTCGACAACACGATGCACGGCGCGGCCCCGTACAACGCGCTCAGCCTCATGGAACGAACCACGTCTCCAGCGCGGCGTTGAGCGTCGACGGATCGCTCACCCACGCGACGTGGCCGTCCGGGCGGATGAACACGCCGCCGAGTTCTGGCACGTCGTCCAGCAACACCGGTTTGCCGGGCCGCAACAGCTCGGCGACCGTCGTGCGCCTGCCGTCCACCTCCACCGCGAGGTTCGGCGCGAGCCTGCCGAGCCACGGGTGGTCGCCGGGGATCCGCGGGTCGTACCGGGTGTCGACACCCGTGACCATCTCGGCGAGGTGTTTGCCGACGGCGGGCAGCCCACCGAGCTCTACCAGCAGATCGCGTACGGGGTCCAGTCGACCGGCCATCGTCTGCGCCCGCGCCGTCCGCAACAGTCGTCTGCCGACTGCATGCCGTTCATCGTGGTAGGTGTGCAGCAGACCGGCGGGCGCCCGGCCGTGCACGGTCGCGGCGAGCTTCCACCCGAGGTTCGTCGCGTCGGCCAGCGCCACGTTCACCCCGACCGCACCCGCGGGCGGATGGACGTGCGCGGCGTCCCCGGCCAGGATCACCCGCCCCTGCACGTACTGCTCGGCCTGCCGCGCCGCGTCGGAGAACCGGCTGAGCCACAGCGGTTTCCCCAGCGGAACCTCCCGGCCGAGCCGCGCGTTCAGCAACGACTGGACGTACTCCAGTTCCACGGGCCCGTCACGCGGTTCCGGCTCGTCGAGCACGATCCGCACGTATCCCGGCCGCGGCAGCACGAACACCTCACCCGTCGCGAGCGCGTCGTAGTCGGCCTCGACGTCCGCGATCAGCCCGTACGAGGTCGCGTCCACGCCGGGAAACGCGATGCCCGCACGTTTGCGGACCACGCTGCGGCTGCCGTCGCACCCGACCAGGTACGAGAACCGCCGCCGTTCCTCTCCGACGACCACGTCGACACCGTCGTCGTCCTGCCGGAGATCGACGACCGCACGCCCCCACCGAACCCGCACACCCAGCTCGGCGAGCCACTCCTCCAGCAGCTCCTCGACCCGGTTCTGCGCGATGCCGAGCGTGTACGGATGATCGGTGTCCATCGTGGAGAGATCGAGAACCAGTCCGGGCAGGAACATCCCTTGCGGTACAACGGGTCCTTCGGCGAGGAACCGCTCGACCAGCCCGCGCCGGTCCAGCAGCTCCAGGCTGCGGGCGGACAGCGTGAAGCCACGCGGGTGCGACGACCGTGCCGGCGCCGCGTCCACCACCTCTACCTCGGCACCGGCCAGCGCCAGCTCCGCGGCCACCATCAGCCCGGCCGGCCCCGCCCCGGCCACCAGCACCGTCATTCCGCCACCTCCGGCCACGCGAGCCGGCCGGACTCGACGTCGGCGACGATCTCCTCGACCCAGCCGATCTCGGCCTCGGCCATCCGCACCGCGTACTCGACCTCCACCACGAACAGGCGCGGCACCTGCGCCAGCGCCTCCTGGTGCCCGGCGCGCATCTCCTCCACCGAGGCACGCAACCGCTCCGCCCGCTCCCGCAACGCGGCCACTGCACCGTCCGGACCGAGCGCGCCGAGATAGCTGACGGCGGAGAGGAACTTCGGGTACTCCGCCTGCGGTTCGCGCACCAGCCGGTCGACCCAGGCGGTGAACTCCTCCCGCCCCAGCGCGGTCAGTCCGTACACGGTCCGCTCCGGCCGCGCCCCGACCCGTACCGTCTCGCGTGCCTCGATCCACCCCTCACGCACGAGCGCGCGCACCACGTCGTACAGCGATCCGGTCGTCACCTTGAACGCCCGGTCCATACCGCGTTCGCGCAACGTCGCCGCCATGGCGTGCGGGTGCAACGGCGACTCCATGAGCAGTCCCAGCACCGCCATACCCAGCGCATTCTTCATCACTCGGCTCCGATCGCTCGGATCCGAGTATTTGGGTTGAAGCGTTTCGCGTCAACTACCCTGCGAGACATGAAGGTGATTCGCGTCTCGGCCACCCTGCTCCTGGCCGCGAGTCTCGTAGCTCCCGCGCAGGCGGAACCGGCGTCCTGGACCGGTCCGCTGAGCACGCGCGGACGGTGGATCGTCGATGCCAACGGCGACCGCTTCAAGCTGAAGTCCGGCAACTGGCATGGTGCGAGCGGCACCTGGAACGGTTCCGGCGACATCAACGACCCCGCCACCCACCACGCCGGCGAGAAGGCCGACCAGGTTCCGCTGGGCCTCGACCGGGCGACGATGGCCACGATCATCAGCGGTTTCAAGGAGATCGGCGTCAACAGCGTCCGGTTGCCGTTCTCCAACCAGATGATCAAGGACACCAACCCGGTCAACGGGCTGAAGGACGCGCATCTCAACGGCAAGCGGCCGCTGGAGATCTACGACGCCGCGATAGCCGAGCTGACGCGCAACAACCTCGCCGTCATCCTCAACAACCACACCACGACGTCGAGGTGGTGCTGCGGCGTCGACGGCAACGAACGCTGGAACACAAGCCAGAGCACGAACCAGTGGGTCAGCGACTGGGCGTTCATGGCCGACCGCTACAAGGCCAACAAGCGCGTCGTCGGCGCGGACCTCTACAACGAGGTGCGCCGCAACATCTGGGACGACCCGAACTGGGGCTGGGGCAACGACCACGACTGGCACAAGGCCTCCCAGCAGGCCGCGGACCGGATCCAGCAGACCGCGCCCGACCTGCTCGTCATCGTGGAAGGCATCAACTGGACCGGCATCCCGGTCGACGGCTTCCCGCACGGACGTCCGACGCTGGAGCCCGCCAGGCACCTCAGCCACACGCTCGCCAACCCGGACAAGCTCGTCTACTCCGCCCACTTCTACGGCTACACCGGGCCGAACCACAGCGGCGCCACCGGAACCGGCGAGACGAGCGACCCGCGTTACCAGGACCTGTCGCCGCAGGAGCTGACGGATGTCCTGCAGCGGCAGGCGTTCTTCATCACCGAGGCGCAGAAGCACTTCACCGCGCCGCTGTGGATCAGCGAGTTCGGCGTCGGCGGCCGTGAGGAGACCAACCCCAGGTCGCGCGACTGGTTCGAGCGGTTCGTGAACCATCTGGTCGCGGCCGACGCCGACTTCGCGTACTGGCCGCTGGTCGGCTTCCACACCAACCGGCGCGGCAACGGCTGGGCGCTGCTGCACTGGGACGCCAACGGCAACCGCATGGGTGTCAACGACGGCGACGACTGGCGCGCCAACGCCTGGAACCGGCTCGTGAACGCCCCGCAACGGTCCGGGCAGATCCCGCGCGAGACCCGGTGGAACATGCTCCTCAAGGAATCGTGCCCGCAGAACGAAAAGCTCGTCGGCATCAGCCACACCGGCAACCGCGGCCTGTGCGTCAGCGGTCCACAGTGGAGCAATACGACGCGCGTCACCAACGAGCAGCACGTCACCGACGACTGGGCACGCGGCTACACGAAACTCCAGTGCCCGCGAGGAAACGCGGCCGTCGGGTACGCGAACCTCACGCTGATCTGCGCACCCAACACCACCGGGACGAGCTCACGCGTCCTGTGGTTCGACCGCGGCGACAACCGGCCGGACCAGGGCGGTGACTGGGCGAACGGGCACTACAAGGGACAGTGCGCCCAGGACGAGCACATCGCCGGCGTCGCCTACAACTGGCGCAGGACGCCGGACGCGTTGCTCTGCAGGAAGTGAATTCCGAAGTGTTGAAGGAAGGCGGCCGCGGAATCCTCGACGTCGGTTGAGGTCTTGCGGTCGCCTTCGGTCACCACGAGCTTGTCGCCGGTCACGGTGATCCGCCCGTCGGGCAACGCCAGCGACGCCATCGGCCCGCGCCGGAAGTGCGACTCCGGTGCGGTCTGCTGCCACCAGCACGTCGGCACGAACTCCGCGAGCTGACGCGGCCGCCGTTCCAGCCGGTAACAGGGCTCGCCGTCCCTCCGCACCTCCACGTCGTCACCCACGTCCACCAGCCGGAACACGCCGAACGGGTCCTTCTGGTCCTCTCGCGACGCCCACGACAGCGGGTGCAGCGTGAAGGCGCCGAACCCGACGTCCACCAGCCACGCGTCGTCCACCAGCAGGGCGAGGTGGTCGAACGGCGGCCCGAACGTCTCGCCGTTGAACACGCGAGCCGCGAGCAGCTCCACGGAATACCCCAAGTGCCGCAACAACTCCGCGAACATGCCGTTGAGCTCGTAGCAGAACCCGCCCCGTCTCTGCACCACGATCTTGTCGTAGAGCCACGGGACCTCCAGCACGATCCGGGTGTCCATGTGGGTGTCGAGGTTCTCGAACGGGACGCTCAGCAGATGCCGTTCGTGCAGTTCCGTCAACGACGACGAGCGGGGAGCGCCGATGCGCTGTAGGTAAGCGTCCATCGTGCCACGATAACCACATGGGCGAGGTCAGGATCGGCACTTCGGGGTGGGTCTACCCGCCCTGGCGCGGCGTGTTCTACCCCAAGGGCGTCACCCAGAAACGCGAGCTGGCCTACCTGAGCGAGAAGCTCAACTCCGTGGAGATCAACGGCTCCTTCTACTCGCTGCAACGCCCGTCCAGTTACCAGAAGTGGGCCGCGGAGACCCCGGACGACTTCGTGTTCGCCGTGAAGGGCAGCCGCTTCATCACGCACATGAAGCGCCTCAAGGACGGCAACGAGCTCCTCGCGAACTACCTCGCGTCCGGCGTTCTCGCGCTCGGCCCGAAGCTCGGCCCGATCCTCTGGCAGCTCCCGCCCACGCTGCGGTTCGACCCCGACCTGCTCACCCGCTTCTTCGAAGGTCTCCCCCGCACCACCACCGAGGCCGCCGAAGTCGCCAAGCGCCACGACCACCGCGTGGACCCGGCGCACACCACCACGGACGCCGAACGCCCGATGCGCTACGCCCTCGAAGTCCGCCACGACAGCTTCAAGACGCCGGAGTTCTGCGACCTGCTCAAACGCCACGACATCGCACTCGTGATCGCCGACGCGGCCGGCAAGTACCCGTTGATGGAGGAGGTCACCAGCGACTTCGTCTACGTGCGGCTGCACGGTCACGACGAGCTCTACGTCAGCGGCTACACCGACGAGGGCCTCGACATGTGGGCGAAGAAGGTCGAGAAGTGGCGGAAGCACGGCGACGTGTTCGTGTACTTCGACAACGACGCCAAGGCCTATGCCCCGCGTGACGCGATCGCACTCCAAGATCGTCTCGCCGATTGATCCAAACGGACGCACACTCGTTTCGACGGAGGTGCGCCCATGTCGACGAAGAGCCTCATCGCCGCGTTGGTGATCACTGCGGGCGCGGTTGCCTCGAGTGGGATCGCCGTAGCGCAGAGTGACAAGAGCTGCGACAAGGGCGAGTTCTGCGTGTGGGCGGGACCCGACTACACGGGGGCGGTCCAGCGCCTCGACCTGGAGACCGCGAACCCCGACGAGTGCATCACCCTGAACCTCGTCGGCAAGTCGTTCGTCAACCGCCTGAGCAGGGACGCGAGCGTCTTCCAGCGGGAGAACTGCTCGACGGAGGCCGAGTTCACCACCTACCCCAAGCACGGCACCTACGTGCCCGACGCGTACTTCGTGATCCGGGCGCTCGAAGTGTGGGGACCATAACGAGGGCGGACTACTTTAGTCACCCTATGTAACACCACCCGATCGTGTGAGTACTCACCAGTAGGTCTCATTTGGTGCCTAGGTTGCCGCCCTATCGAGTGGTGGCAGCTGGAGGAAATGTGACCGTGGCGGGTGAAGCCGGGTTACTCGAACTGATGGCCGGAAGACTGGCCAAAGACGATCTCACCCCACGTGCGGCGGAACTGGTGCTGGCGGCGTGCCGCGGCGAAGCGGCGCTGGAACGCGCGCTCACCGGTGTGCCCGTTCAGGAGGAGGCGCCGCGGGAACCGGCGGACGGCCCCGGCCAGGGGATTTTCGTGTCGGAGATCCGCGTGCGCGGCTTCCGGGGCATCGGCCCTCATGCGCGCCTGCCGCTGGCACCGGGTCCCGGGCTGACCGTCGTCACCGGGCGCAACGGCTCTGGCAAGTCGAGCTTCGCCGAGGCGGCGGAACTGGCACTGACCGGCTACAACGCCCGCTGGACCCGCGCGCGGCACGACGTGTGGCGTCAGGGCTGGCGCAACCTGCACCAGAACGACACCGCCGTCGAGCTGGAGCTCGTCCAATCCGGGCAGGCGGACAGGACGACGATCCGGCGGTGCTGGGCGGAGGACGAGGACCTGGCGCAGGGCGAGTGGACGCAGGACGACGAGCCGTTCGACGGCCGCAGGTGGCACGACGCGCTGGAGACCTACCGGCCGTTCCTGCCCTACAGCGAGCTGGGGACCGTTCTCGACGCACAGCCGGAGGACCTCTACGAGGCGATGCACCGCCTGCTGGGACTGGAGGCGATCACCGAGGCGCAGCAGTCGCTCGCCGAGCACCGCAAGCGTCTCGCCGAGATCGTCGCCCGCCCCTACGACCGGCGGGAACGGGTGCGCGCGGAGCTGGCGGCGTCCCAGGACGAACGCGCTCGCCGCGCCGCCGCGCTCCTCGGCAGCGACTCCCCCGACCTCGACGCGATCGCGGACCTGGCACTGGGCGCGGACGTCGGCAGTGGAACCAACCTGCTGCACCAGATCGTGGCCCTGCCGCTGCCGCCCGACGACGAGATCGAGAGGTGCCGCGAGACCCTCGACCTGGCGCTCGGCGCGGTCACCGTGGTGGCGACGGACAACGCGCAGGACTCGTTGCGGTGCAGCGAGATCCTGCGGCTCGCGATCCAGCTGCAGGAGTCGGGCGGCAACCAGGCGTGCCCGGTGTGCGACCTCGGCCGGCTCGACGGGCTGTGGCTCGCCAAGGCCAGGGAACGCGCGGAGCACCTCAGCAGGGCCGCCGCGGAGCTGCACGAGGCCGCGGACCGGCTGGACGTGGCGGTGGCGGCCACGCGGGCGTTGTGCCAGCCGGCACCGGACGTGCTGCTGGAAGCGCAGGGCATCCTCGACACGACCGCCGCGCTGCAGGCCTGGCAGGCGTGGGACGACTGCGTCGCGATCGACGACCCGGTGCGGCTGCGCCACGAGTTCTTCGACCGCCACGCCGAGCTGGAGGCCGCGGTCGAGGCGGTGAAGGCCGTGGCACGCGAGCAGATCGACCGGCGTGACCTGGTGTGGCGGCCGATGGCGATCGCGTTGTTCGAGTGGCACTCCCAGGCGCAGCAAGCGCTTGCGGATGCCGACGTGCTCGCCGACGTGACCGAGGCGGAGAACTGGATCCGCAAGACCGCGGCGACACTGCGGGCCGAGCGCATCGCGCCGTTCGCCAAGGAGTCGCAGCGGATCTGGCAGCGGTTGCGGCAGCAGAGCAACGTCGACCTGGGCGCGGTGCGGCTCGGCGGCACCCGCAACGTCGAGCTGGACGTGTCCGTCGACGGCGTCTCCAACTCGGCGCTGGCGGTGATGAGCCAGGGCGAGCTGCACTCGCTGGGGCTCGCGCTGTTCCTGCCGCGGGCGATGGTGGACGAGAGCCCGTTCCGGTTCGTGGTGATCGACGACCCCGTGCAGGCGATGGATCCGTCCAAGGTGGATGGCCTCGCCCAGGTGCTCGCCGACGTCGGGCTGACGCGCCAGGTCGTGGTCTTCACGCACGACGAACGGCTGGTGGAGGCACTGCGGCGGTTGCGGCTGCCGGCGACGGTCTGGGAGGTCTGCCGCGGCGAGGAGTCCGTCGTGCAGGTGCGGTTGTCCGACGATCCCGTCGGCCGCTGCCTGAACGACGCGCGTGCCATGCGCGGCGACGAGCACCTGCCGGACGCGTTGCGGGCGGAGCTGGTGGCCTCGTGCTGCCGGGCGGCGCTGGAAGCCGCTTCGCACGCCAGGTTCCGGCGCGAGCGGCTCGCCCGCGGGATGCCCCACGCCGAGGTCGAACGCACGCTGGAATGCGCGCTGACAACCCGGCAGAAGATCGCGCTGGCCGTGCTCGACGACCTCGGCGAGCCGGGGAAGCTGTTGCCGCACCTGGAGGACGTCGTCGGATCGTGGGCGGTCGACCTGCTGCAGGCTTGCCGCGTCGGCGGTGACGGTGGCGACCTGGACGTGCTGATCCGCGACACCGAACTGCTCGCGGGGTGGTTGCAGCGATGAACCTGTCCTCGGACGTCCAGGACCGCCTGACCTGCGTCGCGAACCTGCTGGCACGCCCGGATCAGCTCGACGGCGTGCGGATCCGCTGCTGCGCGGAGCTGTTGCGCACGGCGGTGGAACGATCGGTGGCCCGTGCCTGTGGCGCCGTGAACACCGACCAGCCGGTGCACGCGTTGCTGATCAGCCTTCCGTCCCATGTGGACGCTGACGTGGCGCACGACGCCTCACAGCTGTGGCACGCACTGAGCCGCGCGATCCGGCACCACGGCTACGAGCTGACCCCGACCGTCGCGGAACTGCGCGGCTGGCACGCCGACACCGCGTCCGTCGTCGTGGCTCTGCAGCCGACCCTGACCCTGTCCGGCACCATCGACCTCACCTGAAGGCACCGGTGAAACTGCTGCTGTTCGCGGACCTGCACCTGGACACGCGCTTCGCCAGCGCTGGTCCCGCACGCCGCCAGGCGTTGCGCGACACGCTGGGCCGGATCGTCGAGCTCGCCGAGGAGTCGCACGTCGACGCGGTGCTCTGCGCCGGCGACCTCTACGAGCACGAACGCTGCTCCCCTTCCACGGCCTCGTTCCTGCGTTCGTCGTTCGACTGCTCGATGCCGGTGTTCCTGGCGCCGGGCAACGACGACTGGTACGGCCCGCAGTCGGTCTACCAGCAGGTGGACTGGTCGCCGAACGTGCACGTGTTCTCCTCGGACGACCTGACGCCCGTCGAGCTCGCCGACGGCGTCACGCTGTGGGGTGCCGCGCGCGTCGGACCCGGCCAGACGCGGGACTTCCTGGACGGCTTCGCGGTGAACAGGTCCGGGGTGAACCTGGCCCTGTGCCACGGTTCCGCGCCGGACGATGTGGCGATCACGGGACTGGACCACGCCTTCCTCGGCCACGTGCACACACCGGAGCACGCCACGCACTACACGTTCCCCGGCAACCCGGATCCCCTGACAGCGGGCGAAACCGGTGAGCGGGGCGCCGTTCTGTGCACCGTCCACGACGACGGCACGGTGTCGCGGGAGGTGTTCGACGTGTCGGCGTCGCGCTCACTCGGGTTGCTGATGGAGAGCTCGGAGGCGTTTCCGTTGCTGGATTTCGACTCCGTTGCGGCAGAACGAACCGTGCGCGGCCAGTTCGTGCGCGACGTGCTGGCCGACGCGACCTTGGACACGGCGTTGCGCGGCCGCGTGCTCGCCACCGGCCTGCGGGCCTTGGAGGGGCGATGAGGATCGAGTCGGTCACCGCGCACGCGTTCGGGCCGCTGCACGACCGGACGCTGCCGCTGGCACCGGGACTGACGGTGGTGTCGGGCGTGAACGAGTCCGCGAAGTCGTCCTGGCACGCCGCCATCCGCGCGGCTCTGTGCGGCGAACCGTCGGCGCGGCACCGCCCGTGGGACGGCGAGTCGTGGCGTGTCGCCGCAACGGTGTCGCTGGCGTCCGGCGAGGTCGTGACGGTCGACCGCGACCTCGACGAGGACAGCTGCCCTGACGTCGCGCGCCACGTCGGCCTGGACCGCACCTCGTTCGCCGCCACCGCCTGCGTGGACCAGGCCCAGCTGTTGTCGGTGCTGGACGCGGCCGACGGCCTGCAGGACCACCTGCGCCACGCCGCCGCCACCGCGGGCACCGACGGCACGGTGGAACAGGCGTTGCTGCGGCTGAACGCACCCGTGGACGCGTTGCGGGAGGCCAGGAACCGCCTGCGGGAAGCCGAAACGGACCTGGCGGTGGCCCGCCGCGAGCACGCGCGTTATCTGGATCTGAGCGTCAAGGCCCGGTCGGCCGCCGCCGCTCGTGCGCGCATGGCCGTGCAGGAGCACTCCGCTGTCGTCGACGCGCTCGCCGCTCGGGTGACTCGCCTGACCGAGCTGCAAAAGCGCTTCGGTGACGGCCCGCCGTCCGGCCTGGCGGCGCAGGAAGAACTGACCCACCTGGTCAACCGCGCGCTGGCCGCGTGGCGCGCCGCTCCCACCCCGCGTGTGCTGACCGGGCCGTCCTCGTCGACGCTGCAGGGCGAGCTGGAAGCCCTGCCGGAGTTCCCCTGCGGTGAGACCGCGCTCGACGACGACCTTCGCGTGGTGGCGAGTGCCTACGAGACCGCGTCGGCCGTCGCTGCCGCTCACGACGAACGCCGCCCGTCGCCCGCCACGACGGCCGAACCGTCGGTGCTGCGCGGTCTGGCGACGCGGCTGGACCCGGCCAGCGGAGCCCGTCTGACCACCGCGTCCATCGAGGTGGACACCGCCCGCCTGTACCAGGACGAAGCGGCAGCCAACGCGGCGCGCGTCCAGGTGGAGGCCGACGTGGCGGCCGCGCGGGTGCAGGAGATCGCGATGCCGAACCCGTTCCTGCGCATCGCTTTGCTGGCACTGAGCTGCCTCACGACGTTGGTCGGTCTGCTGCTGTTCCTGGTGAACCAGGAGATGGCCGCCATGGGTGTCCTCGTCGCCGCTTTTGTCGCCGGTGTCGGCGGTGCCCTGGCCCGCGGCAACGCGCCCCAGCGTGACGACGCCGTGGCCTTCGCCGCCGAGCGAGCCGCGGCCGCCACCGAGGCACGCAGCCTGCTGTTCGCCGCGGACCGCAAACTTGCGGAGGCCGAGGGTCAGCGCGCCGTCGCCCTCGAGGCCGTTCGCGTCCACGACGAGGCCACTGCTTCGTGCGCTGCGCTGGGCATCCCCCCGGACCGCGAAACGTTGTGGCGCCTGGCCAACCGCGCGGCCTGGGAAGCGGAGCACGCCGACCTGGTGTGCGAGGTGGCGCGCACCGAGAAGGTCGTCCGCGTCGAGCTCGCCGCCCGCGGCAAGGTCGACAACACGATGTCCGTGCCGGACCTGCTGATCGACTACGAGACCGACTGCAAGGTCCGCGCGCGTCAGGCGTTGATGGCCGCCCAGCGCCCGCTGCTGGCCCGGGCACTGGAGGACCGTCTCCTGGCCGAAGCCACCGTCGCCGAGGCCACCGCCGCTCACGACCGGGCGCTGTCGCTGCTGCGCGAGGCGGTGACCGCGATCGGCGGCTCGGGTGAACGTCCGGAAGACCTGCTCCGCGCGATCGCCGAGTGGCAACGCGGCTGGGACCGGCGGCTGCGCGAGGCCGAGGAGGAACGCAACGCGTGGGCCGAACTGCAGTCGCTCCTGGCCGACGGCACCCTGAACGACCTGGAAACCACCCTCTCCGCCGCCCAGAACCACCACGCCGCGTTGCTGGCGGACGCCGCCCGGTACGCCGCCTGCGCGCCCGTCGACCCGTCGCTGGCCGCCGCCGCCGAATCCCTGGCCGCGACGGTCGCCGAGCTCGCCAGGGCACTGCCCGGCGTTCCGGAGGCCGAGGAGGACGTGCAGGCCGCCGCTGCCGTGCTGGCCGAGGTGCAGGCGGAGGTCGAGGCGATCGACCTCGCCTCGCGCTACCTGGTCGCGGCGCGGGAGAAGGTCCACAGCACGATCGCCCCGGCGCTGGAAGACACGCTCCGCTCGTGGCTGCCATTGGTGACCGACGGGCGTTATGTCGATGCCGCCGTGGATCCGCTGTCGCTGACCGTGCGCGTGTGTGCCGCCTCTGAGACGTGGCATCAGGCCTCGCGTCTGTCCTTGGGCACGACAGAGCAGGTGTACCTGCTGCTGCGAGTGGCTCTTGCTCAGCACCTCGCCACTGAAGCGTGTCCGCTGCTGCTGGACGACGTGACGGTGCAGGCCGATGACGCGCGCACTCGTGCGGTGCTGGATCTGTTGCTGCGGTTGTCGGAAGACCGGCAGATCGTGCTGTTCGCGCAGGAGACCGCGGTGGTGGAGTGGGCGCGGGAACGGCTGGGTGAGCGCGACGTGCTGCATCAGCTCATGCCTGTGGCGGTCTGACCCCGGCGGCGACGAGCGCGACGACCCGGTCGGCGACCTGCTCCGGGTCGTCGTGCTCCCACACCCGCACGACGAGCCAGCCGGCGGCCGCGAGCTGCAGATCGGTGTCCCGATCGCGCACGACCACACCGCGCAGCTTCACCTCCCACCACTCGCGGTTCGCCTTCGGCACCTGGCCGTGCTCCGGGCACGAGTGCCAAAAGCACCCGTCGACGAACAACGCGATCTTGGCCCCGCGCAGCAGCACGTCCACACGCCTGCGCCGGTTGGTTCCGGGCGGTGCGACGTCCACGAGGTAACGCAGTCCCCGCCGGTGCAGCGCGCGCCGAACCGCCAGCTCCGGTGCGGTGCCGGTCCGGCGAGTCCTGCGCATCACCCGGGAGGTCGTCTCGGAGCTGGCGGGCGGGGCGGGTCCTGGGTCGACGTGGCGGTACACGACCTGTGGTTTCCCGGAATTGTCAGACCCCATCGCTACCGTCGGACCCATGACCAACGCCGCCTTCCGCAAGCTGACCCCGACGACCGAGGAGAAGCTCGCCGAGCTGGACCTGCGCCTCGACGTGCTGGACCGCGCGATCGCCGCCGGCATCGACGCACGTGCCGCGTCACCGCCGTTCGGGCCCACCAACGCGCCGGGGCTGCTCGACTGGATCCACCGGGTGGGCACGTTGCGGCAGCTGCTGGCGGCCGAGGGGTGGCAGCGGCTCGACCACTGGAACGCCGGGCTGGTGCGGCACCCGTCGCGGCCGATTCTGCTCGGCACGTTGCAGGGGAACCGGGGGACGGGGTCGCCGGACGCGCCGTTGCGCAGCGACTACGCGAAGGGGCCCGCGATCGCGGCCATGATGCGGGACAACGACCACGACCAGTTCGCGCTGTTCGAGAACGCGCGCACCGAAGGGCTGAAGTTGTGGTTCCTCGTCACGTATCCGCTGCAGCTGGAGGACCGGCTGGTGGTGCTGCGGGAGGTGTCGCAGCCGGAGCCGACACCGCAGAACCAGATCATCGAACGGTGGGCGCACCGCATCCCGTTGCCGCCGATGGAGTTCGCGCAGACCAGGACGCCCAATGTGGACGGTCCGGAGGAGGTGGACTTCCCCGTCGCCCTGCGCCGCTGACCACGCTGCTCGGATCGTCCCGCTCGTCGGCGAGCAGCTCGACCAGAGCGAGCTGGTCCTTTTTGGACACTCCGGCGAGGTCGACCTCGCGGCCGCCGTCCTGCCAGATCACCGACCTGGCCTTCGTGCGCCCGGTGTAGGCCGTGATCACCCGGCCTGGGGGTGGCGACGGTCGCCTTCGAGAACGCGCCGGCGATGACCAGTTCGCCGACCTGCGCCGCGGCGCCCGACTTGCTGCCGGCCGGTGCGTCGGTCTCGTTCCGGACCGCCTTCACCAGCCCGGCGGTGCGGAGGTCCTTGAACAACGACGCGGTCAGGCGGTGCAGTTCGGCGTCGTCAACGGCGCCGTCATCCACCAGCAGCTTCACCCCGGTCACCCCCACACGTGCATCAAGGCCGTCCGGGTCCGTGGCCCAAACGGTCCGAGTGCAACCGATCGGACCCACCGGCCCCCGCGTGGCGCCCCGCCGAGCCAGAGGTGAGAATGGCTCGATCATGCTCACCCCGTCGCGACTCACGCTCGCCCGCACCCGGCGCGGTCTCACCGCGGCCGACCTCGCGCGCAAGTCCGGGGTGCCCGCGCGGGCGATCGGCGAGTACGAACGCGGCCTGCGCAGGCCCAAGCCCGCCACCACCGAGTCGCTGGCCGGCGCGCTAGGGTTCCCGGCGGCCTTCCTCAACGCACCCGAACCGCCTCGGCTGCAGGGCGCCGCGGTGACCACGCAGGCGACCGCCGCGGCCCAGCTGGCGATCGAGTTCAACGCGTGGCTGGAGCGGCTGTTCGTGCTGCCCCAGCCGGACCTGCCGCCGCCGCGGACATCACCGGAAGGCACGCGGAGAGCATGGCGGCTCGACACGGCGCCGGTGCCGAACATGGTGCAGCTGCTGGAGTCCCGCGGCGTGCGGGTGTTCTCCCTGCCGGTCGACTGCGCCGCCGACGACGCGTTCTCCTGCTGGCACAACGGCACGCCGTACGTGTTCCTCAACCCGGCGGCGACGCCGGAGCAGGCGCGGTTCGACGCGGCCGTCCAGCTCGCCGTCCTGCTCGGACACGACGAGCCCGAGGAGTTCGCCGCCGAGTTCCTCATGCCGCAGGAGCAGTTGCCCGGCACGAGCCACCGCCACTGGCACGTCGCGGAGGAGCAGTTCGCGGCCAGAACCCAGGCGTACCACGGCCTCCGAGGTGGCATGGCGCGAAGGGAGACGTCAAAGCTGCTGACCAAGGTGTTCAAGGTTCTGCGCGAGAACGGCACGACGCCGTTCCACGTGGCCAAGGAACTGAACCTGGGTCTGGAAGAGCTCAACGGCCTGGTGTTCGGGCTCGTGCTGACCGCGCTCCCAGGTGGACGAGAACCAGGACCGAGAGGACGCGCACGCCTTACCCTGGTCCACTGATCAAGCTGGGGGGACCAGAAGTGGTGTTCTTGCGCTATCTCGTGGCGCTGCCTTTGCTCGTGGCGAGCGTCGTCGGTGTGCCGACCGGCTACCACGTTCTTTCGTCGTACCTGTACCGGCGCGAGCTTCGGGACGAGAAGTTCGACGTCGTGGGAGAGTTCCGGGAGTCCTTCACCGAGAACGTCGTCGGGTGGCCGATGGCGCTGGCGATCGTGCTGCTCGTCGTGTTCTGGTGGATGACGACGGCGTGGCCGAAGATCGCGTTGGTGCCGTCGGTGCCGGCGTCGGTGGGCGGGGCCATCATCGGCCTGATCGACGGCTGGGAGAACGCGGCGTCCGCGGCCACGGCACCGTTCGTCGCCTGGGGGCTCGCGTGGCTGGCAGGGAAGATCGTGTCCTGGCCGGTCACGGGAGGAGTGCGGCGGTCCGCGGTCGAGATCGCCGTCGGACTGCGCGGCGGTGGCCGGCTGCGGGTGCAGTCCCGGCGGTTGCTGCTCGACAAGCTCCCGCCGCCGGTGCACCCGATGAGCCCGATCGGCAGGGTCGCCATCCGGTTCGACCGGATCAGCGCCGTCGAGGCCGGCGTCGTGCACACCCCCGCGCCGTGGCGGCTGGCCAACACCAGCGAGCTCACCCTCACGCCCGGCGAGGTGCTGCGGGTCATCGGCGGCGGGCAGGAGTGGCTGTTGCCGGTCGGCGACGCGGCCGCGCTCCGGCAGCTCGTGGTGGAACGGGCCGAGCACCGGGCGGTACCGGATCCACGGCCGGCAATGGAGAGCGACCGGTGGTCCCACGCCAAGAACCTGTGGGAGCTGGCCGGTCAGGAGCCGCCGGTGCGCAACACCCGGACGGTCAACCACGGCAACCGCTGGGCGGCGCTCATCATCTCCGCACTGACGACCCCGATGGCGCTCTTCTCGGTGTTCCGCATCTTCACCGACGGCTGGGGCTACCTCGTCGGGGTCTTCTTCTTCGGCCTGATCGCGTGGATCGCGACGCACGTGTGGTTCCGGCAGGGCGTCCTCTACAAGCTCACCGAGGAGAACCCGGTCTCACCGATGGCCGACGAACCCGATCCACGACGCAATCCGGTCACGGGCTGGAGTGCTCAGCCTGTTGTACTAGGCCAAACGAGGGATTTGTGAAACGCATCGCCTGGCATACCCGACACTGAGAGTGACGGAAATGCCAAGTCGTGAGGACGGCCCATGACGATGCAGCAACGCACAGAGCCTTCGCCTGCCGCAGTCCTGATCGCCGTTGCCGTGCTCGCGCTGGTTCTGACCGTTGCTTTCGGCCCGCTGGGCTTCGTCATCGGGCTCGCGTTGTTCGCGTTGATGTTCGTCGGCACGAAGAACAGAGCGGCGCCCGAGCAGATCGTCCCGATGCGTACCCGGACCCGCATCCGCCGGCTGTCCACGGCGGGCCGGGTCGCCATCATCGGCGAGGCGAACTACCAGGACGCCATCGCCGAGGTGGCGCGGCACGCGGCCGCGCACACCGCGGAGGAAGCGATTCCGGCGACCGCGGTGCTCGTGCCGGAGTCCGCCAACCGGCACGACCAGGCCGTCCGTGTCGACCTGCTGCGCGGTGACGGCTCCGCGATCACCGCCGGCTACCTGCGCGGCGACCAGGCCGCCGACTACCAGCCATTGCTGCTCGAACTGGCCGAGCGCGGCGAGGTGGGCTCGTGCCCCGCCCGGATCATGGGTGGCGGTCACCGCTACTACGGCGTGCACCTGCACCTCGGCGGCCCGCGGCTGCTGCTGCTCGACCACGAGGCCCTCGGCACGGCACCGACGATGCCCGCCGAGCAGCAGGTCCCCGTCGTGGGTGAGGAAGCCCATCAGCACGTGCTGCACCGCGTGGTCAACGGCCGGACGCCCGTCCACGTCATCGCGGAACTCCGCGACTGCCGCATCGCCACGGGCACGCACGTCGGCGAACACACGCTTGAAGTGCTGCTCGAAGGAGAACTCATCGGTCAGCTCAGCTACGCGATGGGTCTTCGGTACTGCGAGATGGCGCAAGAGTGGCGCACCCGCACGGGGCGAGCGCTCTGCGAAGCCGTCATCACCAACGAAGGCACGCGCGGCCTTCAGGCGAAGCTGCTGCTGCCCAAGTAGTCCGCGAACGTTCGCGGCTCACGGCCCAGCACGCGCTGCACACCGTCGGACAGGTGCGCCTCGGCTCCCGTGCGGACGCGCACGAGCAGCATCGTGACGAGGTCGGCGATCTCGTCCGGGTAGCCGAGCCCGCGCAGCGTGGCCGCGAACTCCTCCGGCGCGACGTCGGTGTAGAGGACCGGGTTGCCGGTCACCGCGACGATCCGCGCCAGCATCTCGGGGAACGACAACGACTCCGGCCCGCTCAGCTCGTAGGTCTGCCCTGCGTGGCCGGGCTCGGTGAGCGCCGTGACAGCCACCTCGGCGACATCCACCACATCAATGAACGGGTGGATGCCCTGCCCCGCGGGCACAGCCAGCTCGCCGTGCTGGACGGGCGCCGCGAACATGTCCTCGTCGAAGTTCTGCATGAACCACGTCGGCCGCAGGATCGTCCACTCGACACCGGAGTCCTTGATCGCGGCCTCGAACGGGTCATCGGCGGGAGCACCACGCATGGACAACAGCACGAGCCGGGTGACACCGGACTTCACCGCGAGAGGCACGAAGTCGGCGAGGAGCGCGGGGTTCTCCGGGGGAACCACGTAGACCGCGGTGGTGCCGGAGAGGGCCGGCTCCCAGGTGGCCGGGTCCGCCCAGTCGAACTTCGTGGCCGACGACCTCGACGCCGGACGTGCGGCCTGGCCGAGGAGCTCGGTGACGCGGCGCCCGGTCTTGCCGGTGGCGCCGAGCACGAGGACGGTTGGCGACTTGATTCCGCTCAATGTTGACATGACTAGAGCCAATCAACATTGACGCGGACGATCCATGCTTGATTGACCTGCATCCTTGCCCGTTCGTCCACCCATGTCTTTTGGCAACGTGGTACTTAGTGGGTCATGAGTGAGCGTGATCTCGTGGACCTGAGGGATGCGTTGCGGGCGTTCGCCGCTGCCCGTGACTGGGACAGCTACCACACCCCCAAGAACCTGGTGATGGCGTTGTCCGCGGAGGTCGGCGAGCTCACCGACCTCTTCCAGTGGCTGACGCCCGAAGAGGCGAAGAATGCGATGAAAGACCCAGACCTCGCGTGGAACGTGCGGGACGAGCTCGCGGACGTGATGCACTACCTCACCAGGCTGGCGGACAAGCTCGGTGTCGACCTCGTCGAGGCCGCGTTCGCCAAGATCGAGCGCAACGAGCGACGGTTCCCCACGGGGGACCTGCGCCCGGTGCCAGTCGAGAAGGGTGAGCTGTGAGTCTCCAGAACGTGCAGGTCTTGCACGTGCACCAGAAGGTCACGTTCATGATCAACCGCTACGAGGTCTTCGTCGACGACAACGGCGAACCCGGCGAGCTGGTCGGCTTCGCCGAGCAGAAGAAGTTCAAGATCAAGGAACGGATCACGATCTACACCGACTCGTCGAAGAGCCAGGTGCTGTTCGAATTCAACGCCCGCAAGGCGCTCGACCTGGGCAGCGGCTACGACGTGACCGACGCGAACGGGCGGTCGATCGGGTTGTTCCGCAAGAACTTCGAGAAGTCGCTGCTGCGCTCGACGTGGCATCTCGAGCAGCCGGGCTGGGGTGAGTCGACGGGTGCCGAGCGCAACAAGTGGTTGGCCGGCATCCGCCGGCTGTGGCAGTGGATCCCGATCGTCGGCGAAGCGCCGTTCCCCATGCGTTATCACTTCGACTTCACGAAGAACGGCGCTCCTGTGTTCAGCGTCGACAAGAAGACCTGGATCCGCGACCACTACCTGGTCCGCATCCAGGATCCTGGCGTCGACCGCCGGCTCGTGGTCGCCCAAGCCGTCGCGCTCGACGCGCTGCAGTCCCGCTAGAGGTACGTGAGCAGGAGGAGGATCAGGCACATCAGCAGCACGACGCCGAGCACTGCGGGCAGGATTGACTGCGAGGACGGCGCGGGCTCGCGGGCGTGCCTGCCCCGCCTCCTGCGCGCTCGCCACCGCAATGGTGCCTCCCCTGCCCACTGATCGTTCATGACGATCACGGTAGGGACGAACAAGCCGAGCCCAGCTCACATCACCCGCTCGCCTCGGCCTCATCACCCGGTCGGCGGCTCAAGCACGAAAAAACCCTGCGGGGAGCACACGAAGTGCTCAACCCGCAGGGCCACATTAAGTTCGGCGGCGACCTACTCTCCCACACCGTAACCAGTGCAGTACCATCGGCGCAGAAGGGCTTAACTACCGGGTTCGGAATGGGACCGGGTGTTTCCCCAACGCTATAACCACCGAAACACTAT
>NZ_BAABBE010000037.1:0-77306 GCF_039537795.1 Lentzea roselyniae | reverse complement strand
AGGGACTACGGTGAGCATGGGCGTGCCTTCCCGACCGACGCGCCAACGTCGGCCTTGCTTGAGGATCAGCAGATCATCGGGAAGGTACGCCCCTTCCCAACTCATCCACAGATTTCAAGCATTGCTCACGTGTCCGCCGCTGACGTAGACCTGGGCGAACGCGGTGAGGAATTGGTCCCAGTCGTCACCGTCACGGGACAGCGAAGACACCACCACGGCATCCTCGTCGAGCAACTCCCGGAGTGAGTTCCGCAGTACCGGATGGGGGCTGATCTCGATGAACGTGTCGAAGCCATCGGCTTGCATCGACCGGATCGCCGGCGCGAAGAGCACGGGCTCGCGGAAGTTCTGCCACCAGTACTCGCCGGACAACGCCGACCCTTCGATCTGGCGGCCGGTCACCGTGGAATACATCGGGATCGTGGTCTCGCCGGCGGTGACGTCGGCGAGCGCGTCCAGCAGGCGTTCCCTGAGCGGATCCATGTCCTGGCTGTGGCAGGCGCAGTTGACCTTCAAGATCCGAGCGAAGACGCCTTCCTCCCGCAGCTGCGCCTCCAGTGCTTCAAGCGCTGCACGGCGGCCCGACAGAGTGCTCGCCTTCGGGCTGTTCTCAGCGGACAGCCACACCTCGTCGCCGCAGTAGCGGAGCGCGTCGATGCGGCCGAGGGCCACGAACATCATCGCGCCGGTGCTGTCCGCGTCCTCCTGGATCCGCGCCCGGCGGCAGATCACCCGCAGCGCCGTGTCGAGATCCAGCGCACCGGAGACATGTGCTGCGGCGATCTCACCCATGCTGTGCCCGACGACGCCGTCAGGCTCGACACCCCACTCCCGCCACATCTCCACCAGTGCGACCTGGAGGGCGAACATGGTGGGCTGCAGGACTTCAGTGCGATGAATCCGGGAAGCGTGCTCGCTCGGCGCATTCAGCTCGTCGTAGATCGACCAGTCCAGATAGCGCCTGGCAACCGTGTCGCATTCCATCAACTTCGCGCGGAACGTCGGGCTGGTCTCGATCAAAGTCCGGCCCATCGCGTACCACTGTGGCCCCTGGCCGTTGAACAGGAACGCGACCTTGCCGGGATTGGCCCGCGATTTGCCGCTCACCACGCGGGGACTGGCGACGCCGGCGAGGTAGCTCCGGAGCGCCGTGTCGGCTTCGGAGGCATTCGAGGCGACAACCGCCAGACGGTGACTGTGATGACTGCGCCGCCGGGCGAGATTTCGAGCCAGCACCTGGACTTCCGTGCTGGGCCTGTCGCGGAAGCCGGCGAGGAGCTGGCCGAGAGCGGCCTCGCTGCGAGCACTGAACGTCAACACCGTGGCGGCCGAGTCCTCGATCTGGTCCTTCTCCGGCGCCGGCCTCTCCGCAAGTACCACGTTGGCATTGGTTCCACCGAAACCGAAGGAGTTGACGCTCGCGATCGCTTGCGAGTAGTGCGCAGGCCACGGAACAGTAGCCGTCGGCACTGTCAGATGAGTGAAGTCGATCTCTGGATTCGGCGTGACAAAATGCAGGTTGCCCGGAACCTTCCGGTGATGGATCGACAGAGCGGCCTTGATGAGGCCCGCGATCCCCGCTCCTGCCTCCAGATGTCCGATGTTGGTCTTGATGGACCCGAGGTAGGCCTGTCGGCCTTCGTCGCGCCCCTCGGACAGCACTCGGCCCAGCGAATTGGCCTCGATGGGGTCACCGACCGGTGTTCCCGTGCCGTGCGCTTCGACGTAGCCGACATCGGCGGGCAAGACCCGGGCGGTTTCGAGCGCAGAACGGAAATTGGCGATCTGCGCTTCGCCGCTGGGTACGGTGATGCCTTGGGTCCGACCATCCTGGTTGACGGCACTGCCCCGAATCACCGCGTAGATGCGGTCTCGGTCGAATTGCGCCCGGCTCAACGGCTTGAGCACGACTACGCCCGCCCCCTCGCCGCGTACGTACCCGCTGGCGTCGGCGTCGAACGCACGGGAAACGCCCTCCGGCGAAAGCATCGACGCTTGACTGAGCGAGATCGCGACTTGCGGCGTGAGCATCAGACTCACCCCGGCGGCCACGGCGAGCTCGCTTTCACCCCGGTGGATGCTCTCGACCGCCAGGTGGACAGCGACCAGGGAGGAGGAGCAGGCCGTATCGATGGTCATACTCGGCCCGCGCAGGTCGAACACGTGAGAAAGGCGGTTGGACACGATGCTCAAGAAGGTACCGGTCGCCGAATGCGTTCCCAAGCTCTCCAACTCGCCCAGGGCGGTCTGCATTCCGCCGTAATCCTGATTGAACGCCCCGACGAACACGCCGACTCGGCTGCCAGCCAAAGAGTCAGGCACGATGCCCGCGTCTTCGAATGCTTCCCAGCAGACTTCCAGCAGCAGTCGTTGCTGTGGGTCCATCTGTTCAGCGACTCGCCCGGAAATACCGAAGAAAGCCGCGTCGAAGGTGGCGACGTCGTCGAGGAATCCGCCACGCCGTGCGCTCATCCGCGCTGACCGACCAGGTTCCGGGCTGTAGTACCTGTCGACGTCCCACCGCTCCGGCGGAATCGGCTGGACAGCGTCGGTGCCCGAATCCAGGAGGTCCCACAGTGAGTCGGGTCCGGTTACACCGCCGGGCATCCGACAGCCGATGCCAATGACAGCGATCGGCTCTGTGTGCTCTGCCATCACCATTCCTCCAGATCCTGCAAGCCGGTCGACGTGGCGGCCACCCGAGCAGGCGGACTTTCTTTCTCGATGCCGAAAGCCGCGACGGCGTTCGGTCACCGACGGTAGGAGCGCCCGCCGAACCTTCGGAATGGTGTCGGTGGACTATTGCGCACGGCACGATCATCGTGCGACGGACGCGGCCCGAACCAGGACGAGTTCCGCGTGGCGGAACGCAACTTTCGCGGCCTTGAGCAATGTGGTTGCATCTCGCTACGGGCAGCCTCGCATCGTGACCACCGACTGACCAGGGATCATTCCGCGGTTTGGAACTCCGCGGCTGTTACTCGCCATCTTTGAGATTGGCTGTCAAATGCGAGCCGCTCTCGGCAACTTCCACTCGCATCGGTTCGGCTGGGCGATCGGTCTACACGTGTGCGTGCGGGTATGTGCAGCGAAGGCGGGAGCTATGGATTCCACAGTGGACCTCGGAGACCCTGCGGCATACGTCAAAGGGCCGCCGTTCGAACTGTGGGACAGGATGCGCGCGGACGCACCCATCCAGCACAGTACGTCAGCCTATCTGGGAATCGATTTCTGGTCGGTCACCGGTTACCACGAGATACGGTCCGTACTCAGTGATGGCGAGACGTTCGCCTCCCGGTACGGCGCCTTTCTCGGCTTCGGCCCCCAGACTCCGGACCCGGCCGGACAACGCATGCTCGTGGTGACCGACGGCCCGCGCCGGCAAGCATTGCGCAGTACGATGCAAAGATACTTCTCCCCCAATGGGCCAAGGCGCACCGCAGCGGGCTGGCCGAAAAGTTCCGAGCCGCGCTTTCCGAACGCGACGACGTTCTCGACTTCGCCTCCGACTACGCCTGGCGCATCCCCATGCTCGCCACCTGCAGCAGCCTCAGTCTGCCGGAGATGGAAACCGATCGCTTGTGCGCGCTGACCGACGGGGTACTCACCGAGGAAGGCGTCGGGGCGATCGCCGCACGTGCCGAGATCTTCGCCTACTTCAGGAAGCTGGTCGAGGCGCGAAAAGACATCGCGATCGACGACGTGGTGGCTGCGATGCTGTCCGGCGTCTCGGACGGCGCCCTCTCAACCGACGACGTGGTGTTGAACCTGTTGAGCTTGCTGGTCGCGGGCAACGAAACCTCGCGGCTGGCACTGACAGGTGCGGTGGTCGCCTTCGCCCAGCATCCGGACCAGTGGGACCGACTGCGCCGCTGCCGTGAATTGATTCCCAAGGCAGTGGACGAGATCCTGAGGTGGACCTCCCCGGGCCTGCACGTCTCCCGCACGGTTCTTCAGGACGCCGAGATCGGCGGGGTGAACATTCCCTCGGGTGCCACAGTGGCGGCATGGTTGCCTGCAGGCAACCGCGATCCGATCGTGTTCGATGAACCTCACATTTTCGACGTCGGCAGGAATGGGCGCCCACATCTGTCAATGGGTCACGGTCCGCACCACTGCATCGGTGCCGCGCTCTCACGAGTGGAAGTCGCAGCACTCCTGGACGCAACACTCGACAGCGTTGAGGCCTTTGAACTCGTGAGCCCACCGCGCTACACCAACTCCATAACGGTGTCAGGATTCACGGAGGCGCTGGTCAGATTGCATTGATTTGCCGGGCACCGAAGCAGGTATCGGAGCTGACGCGGCATGCCGACCAATAGACCCTCTCAGCTGCATCGGAAGGCGCCCTCTCGCACGGATCGGTGACACAGAAGAAGCCGATAGAACCACGGCTGTTCGCGCGGCCATCCGGTGCTCGGCGGCACGTCATCCCGGTCCGCCGCGATCTGAACGGCGAGGCGGCGAGCCGGCTTCACGCCGTTTCCCAGCATCGAGGGTGATTTGACTGGGTGTCGTCAACTACGAGATCAGCAATGCCGACAGCGGCCAACAGAAGGTGCACTTGGCCGACCAACTGGGCCGCTCCACGCGCTGCGGTTGCGCGTGTAGGCCGAACTGGACGGACGCGCGAAGTTGCACTGACCGGATTACCTTCAAGTTTTCTGTGGCTGGGCAACGCACTGGGAAACGGAGGTGCGGCAGCGTTCTACAGAAGAGCGCCAGCCCTGAGAACAATTCGCCGGCGACCTGGAATGCCGGCGAGACCTCGATGCACGTGAAGCTGGCGACCTACGAGCTGCCCCGGTACTCGGTGAAGGTCCGAGCTGTTGAGCGGAGGTGACCGGGCCCAGGACCCTTTACGAGCACCACAAAGGCTCCTCCGCTCAACCCTGTGGTTCAGACAGCGACGAGTTCGCCGGTCGGTTCATAGGAGTGGGCGAAAGTGAACGCTTCCGGCGTTGGTCCCATCTCCCGCAGTCGATTCAACCGTTCGCGCGCCTCGAATACGGTGGGGATATGGCCGGCTGAAATCCACCACAGCACTGTGGACGCCTCGGCCTGAGGCATGAACCATTCGCGACGCCGCTGCATGAACTCTCGATGTTCCGAACGGTAGGTGAATTCCCACATCGCCTCGCGCGACTCCCACACCGTCATGTTCGTAACGAGGTTGTCGCACGGGTCGATCGAGGAAGCATCCTTGCCTCCCAAGCCTGTCAGCCGCCATACAAATCCCGGCGTCGCATCGACCAGTGCGTTGATCGGATCCAGAGCGGCCACGAAATCGGCCGCCAATCCTGAACCGAATGGTTCCAGGAGCCGCCCAACATTGAGTTGAGCAAGGTGACTCTTTGTCATGGACATAGCATGGTCACCTGGAAGCGCAACGTCAACGTCGTGCAAAATATTCTGCCCGTTTTTCCACGTCTTCGCTGCGATTGATTCAACCGCCGCGCTCTGGCTGTTCGGCACGCGGTGTCTCGTAACGCACCCGTTGACTCCTCGTCCCGCCGGGCGAGCCCACACGAACAGGCCGTTAGTCCGCGCCGGCCACTCCTACGGCGGTGCGGTGATCCCGAACGCGGCCACTGGGAACCGAACTTCAAGCACTCGGCCACGTCAACGCCTCGCACCGGACGCGGCGAGCGGGGCATCGCTCCGACGCGACCTGGCTCCGCGCTCGCCGCAGCCACCCGGCGACCCCTCGGGAGATCTACGAACCGTCAACCGTCCGCCAGATGCACACGGGCTGTCACAGAACGCGTCGCTGCCGGGTCTCAACTGATGCCCCGGGCGGCGACAGACGCCTCCGGCGGGCGAAAGGGGGGCTGTGGTCGGCAACGGGTTCGAGTTGGAAGGCGCGGTCGAGGAAGAAATCAGGCTGGCGGAGGCGAGTCAGCCCGACGAGGAGTTGCGCGAGCCGATCGCGAACTGGCAGTTCGACCCACCGACGTGCAGCGCTATGAGGTGGGACTGCACACGCTGCTCGACGCGGTGGAGGCCGAGCAAGGCAGCAGGCATCACAGTCCGCCCGCCCCATGAATCGTGGTTTGTGAAGTCCCCGGTGGTCGGTCACCCGATGCCGGCATGGACACCGGCAGCTGTCACGAGTTCGCCGACGGCCCGTCTCACAGCGAAGGGCCATGGCCTGGTTCTCGGACGCCCGTTGAGGCCTTCGTCGGCGACGAGAACAACGTGCTGCGGGGACCCACCTGCGGCGCGATTCTCGCGACGCATCCACTCGCCCCGAAGCGCGCGGCAGCTGAGAACCGCACACGACATATCGCACCGGTTCAGCGCCAACACCGATGAATGGCACCTCCACAAGGCGTTACAAAGCTCGACATCACCTCGCGCAAAGAGCTCCCCGCGGCGCTTCCAAGCGCGGATGCTTGAGCAGCCACGTTTTCACCGCCGGGGTCTTGTGGGTCGCGAGGTTGTCGAGCACGACGTGGACGTCCAGTCCGGCGGGCACGTTCTTGTCGATCGTGCGCAGGAACGCCAGGAACTCCTGGTGGCGGTGACGGCGTTTGACCGCGCTGATGACCTGGCCGGTGGTGCTTTCGAGCGCGGCGAACAGGCTGGTGGTGCCGTGCCGGATGTAGTCGAAGCTCTGCCGTTCGGGCACGCCGGGCAGCATCGGCAACACCGGGGCCGAGCGGTCCAGGGCTTGGATCTGTGACTTCTCGTCCACGCACAACACGACCGCTTTCGCGGGCGGATCGAGGTAAAGGCCGACCACGTCACGGACCTTGTCCACGAACAAGGGATCCTTGCTGATCTTGAACGTGTCCACCCGGTGCGGCTTGAGACCGAACGCCCGCCAAACACGTGACACCGCCGACTGCGACATACCGATCTGCGAGGCCAGTGATCTGGTCGACCAGTGCGTCGCGTTCGCGGCTTGGTCTCCAGCGTGGTCACCACGATCTGCTCGACCTGATCGTCGGAGATCGTGCGAGGCCGGCCCGGCCGCGGTTCGTCGGACAGCCCGTCCAGCCGATCACGCAGAAACCGTGCCCGCCAGGTTCCCACAGTGTGACGACTGAGGTTCAACTGTTGCGCCACAACGGTGTTCGGCTCGGCGGACTCGGCACACGCAAGCACGATGCGCGCTCGAAGCGCCAGGGCCTGCGCGGTTGTCCAGCGACGCGTCCAGCCTTCCAAGACTCGACGCTCTTCATCGGACAAGACCAGCGGCACCAGCTTCGGATTCGGCACCAGCACAAATCTAGTGCTGGTGCCGAATTAACGACTCAGGACACTAGCTGAACGGCACCGCTGCGAGCACGCTGCACCCCCGTTCCAGCTGGTCGAGGAACTCGTTTCTGTCGTCGATCCCCATGAAGTCGACGAGTCGCTTCGCGGTTTCCAGGTCGCCGGCCAGCACGCTGGCATGCGCTGCCGCCACGGCACGTTCGGCACGCGGCGAGCTGTCCGGGGTGAGCGCCAGAGCCCTTTGGAGGAACACCGCCGCAGTGACCAGACCCCCACGGGCGAATGCGCGCCGAGCGGACTGCTCGAGTTCTGCGGCGACGGCCTCGTTCGGTTCGGTGAAGGCCGCGGCCAGGTGCCACGCACAACGGTCGAGGTCGTCGTGCGGATCCGCGACCTCGGCCAGTGCCTGGTGCACGGCTCGGCGGGTCTGCTGCGCGGCGGCCCGGTACACGGCCGACCTCACGTGCGGGTGGCGAAAGGTCACCCGCACGTCGAACGACAGCAAGCCGTCGACCTCAGCGGTCAGCGCCGCCGCCGACGTGACGCCGAGCCGTGCCGCGGCGCGCCACACCAGAGTGGGATCGCCGATCGGCTCGGCGGCGACGATCAGCAGGAGCAGGCGGCTCTCCTCGGACAGCTCCTCGATCCCCGCCAGCACGGGCTGGTCGACCCGGTTGGCGAGCGGGCCTGCGCACGTCTTGCCGTGCAGGCACATCAGCTGAGTGCCGATCAGTTCACAGGGCAACTCCAGCAAGGCGCGCGGGTTTCCCTTGGCCTCCGCCACGATGCGGTCGCGGATGTGCTGATCGAGCCCTCCGCAGCGTGCCGAGTTCACCAGCACCTGGGCGTGGGCGTCTCCCAGGCCGGTGAGCTCCAGCTCCGGGAGGCCGAGCAGGTCCTGCGTCCGTCCGCGGGCGGTGAAGACGAGTGCGATCGACGCCGCCGGCAATCGGCGGGCCACGAAACCGAGGACCTGCGCCGAGGCCGGGTCCATCTGCTGTGCGTCGTCGACCGCGCACAGCACAGGGCTCCCATCGGCCGCGCCCGACAGAAGACTCAGCACGGCCAGGCCTACCACGAAGCGGTCCGGCTGAGGTCCCACACGCATTCCGAACACCGTTTCGAGCGCCTGGCGCTGGGGCACGGGAAGTTCGCACAACCGGTCCAGCAGTGGTACGCACAGCTGGTGCAGAGTGGCGTAGGCCAACTCCATTTCGGACTCGACACAGCTCGCGCGCAGCAACTGACCGGCCGTCGCGGAACTCTCCAGATACCTGAGCAGCGCCGTCTTTCCGATGCCCTGCGCGCCGCGCACGACCAGCACGCGACTCTCGCCCCTGCGGACAGCCGCGATCACCTGGTCGAGGGCCGCGCACTCCGAGCTTCTCCCGACCAGTCCACCATCGGTCTGGAACGTCTCCCCCGCAGCGGGCCTGGACGGCAGGCCCGAGATCGCGCCGCCCTCAACACCTCCGGTCGTCGACCCGCCGGACCACGGCCACGCCTCAGAAGAAGCGACCGGGACGGCGGTGACGGGCGAGGAGACAACCCATCTCGACAGACCCATGCTGTCCTACTCCTCGATGCCGCGCGCGTCGCCTCTGCTGCACAAGCAACACAACAGCGACATCGGTCGCGCAACGGGCGCGTTGAGAATCGGATGGCCCCGCCGCCGCCCGGCTTGCGCAATCCCCTCGCCGGACGCTTCGTCACACCGCCTCGACGAACGGTGCCGCCCGGCGGCATCGGGGCTCTTCCGGCTCCGTCCCGCCGACCTTTCGCCAACGAGCCGCGGGCACTCATCGGCCCCGGCCGCGTCCACATCGAGCAGGCGCCTCACCGCGGCCACTGGCACGGTCTCCGGCCAGGTGCTTCTCCGCCGCTGTCTCATCTCCCGCTCCTGTCCGACGTTGCCCCCGACATGAAGGACAAAATCGGGGTGGGGCAATGTGACAGAAGAGAGCGATGCGACCGGTCAGGTGCCGGCCAGCGCCTCGCGGAGCTCCTTGCGCGAGGTGAGGTCGAGCTTGGTGAACACCTTGCGCAAGTGCCATTCGACGGTACGGGGACTGATGAACAGCGCGGCGCCGATCTCGGAGTTCGTCTTTCCGTCCCTCGCGAGCCTGGCGATCTGGATTTCCTGCGCGGTGAGCACCTCAGGCGTCTCGGCCGCCCGCCGGCCCACCGACTCGCCGGTCGCCACGAGTTCGCGCCGGGCACGTTCGGCGAACGCGTTCGCGCCGAACCCGTGCAGCATCTCGTACGCGGTTCGCAGCTGATCACGCGCTTCGAGACCTCGGTTCTCACGGCGCAGCCACTCGCCGTACACCAGGTGTGCGCGTGCCAGGTGAACGGCGACATTGCTGCGTCGGAGGTGCTCCACGGCGTCGCGGTACAGCAGTTCGGCCTCCCGACCCTCGCTGAGCAGTGCCTTGGACCGGGCCAGCATGCCCAGGGCCCACTCCGTCCCGCTGGCGGTGGCCCGCTCCTCCAGCCGTCGCAGGGCGGCCGAGGCCGCCTCACGGGCGTCGCTTCGGACGCCCGCCTCCACCAACTCGGCGAGGGCGAAACCGACGACCCCCAGATCGTCGTACTGGCACGCCCGTTCCGCACTGGCCAGTGCCTCCGGATACTGGCCGAGGCCGTTGTACAGCACCGCGGCCAGGTACTCCGCCAAGCCGATCGCACGTCCTTCCCCCCAGTTGGCCGCCTCGGCCACATGAGGCCGCATCATCTCCATCGGACGGGCGTCCGGGCTGCGCCAGGCGAGAAGCAGAAGTGTGGCGTAACCGAGGGGTGAGTTGCCGGTCGCCTTGACGATCGCGTCTGACTCCTCGATCAACGCCGAGGCGGTCTCGAACTCGCCGGCGTGGACGTGCAGGGCGGCGCAGTAGCTCAGGGCCAACGGGAGGAAGTTGAGCGCACCGGTCTCTCGAGCGGTACGCACCGCGTGCGTGGTCAGCTCGTGCCACGCCTCGTCGTCCCACAGGTCGGCCGCGACCGGCCACGTGAGCCAGAGCCAGCGCATCACGTCCTCGTCGCTGCATCCTGCGTCCGGCCGGAACGCCCGGAGAGCACTTCTCAACAACGGCGCACTCTCGACGTAGCTGTCGGCGAACCGCGCCGCCAGGCCGTTGAGAAGCAAATCTGCGGGTCGAGGCGGGTACGGTCCAGGCTGTGCGGCGGCGACGGCTGCGGCCACCTCCTGGGTGCGGCCGTTCGGGTTGAGGCGGCTTCCGAAAATCGCTGATCCGAGTGCCTCCAGGTACGCCTCACGTGCCTGTTCGCCGTCGAAGGCATTCAGCCGGTTGGCGGCCTCGAGGAGCAACGGCACCGCGTCACCACCGCGTTTGCGGGCGAAGGCGATCCGGCCGCGCAGGCGCAGCAGACGCCCGCGCTGCAGTTCGTCCAAGTCGGCCAAGTCCGCGGCGGCGAGCAGTTCCACCGCCGCGTCGTTCCTGCCGGCCTCGAACGTGGCTTGGGCCGCAGCCAGCGCCCGCAGGCCACGCGTGGCCGCATCCGGGGTCAGACCGGTCGCCCGCTTCAGGAACGCGGCGGCCGCCGCGATACCTCCGCGTGCCTTGGCCCTGTCCGCTGACCGTTCCAGCTCGCGCGCCACCGTCTCGTCCGGTTCGATCGCGGAGTTGGCGAGATGCCATGCGCGGCGATCCGGGTCGGACTCGGGATCGGTCGCCTCAGCGAGCACCCGATGTACGGCCCGGCGGTCCGCCGGGTCCGCCGTGCGGTAGGCCGCCGAACGCACGAGCGGGTGCCGAAACCGCACGAGCGCACCGAACTCGATCAGCCCGGACGCCTCAGCCTCCGCAGCGGCCCCCGGGCTGATGCCGAGCGCCTCGGCCGCCCGCCGCAACAACGACACGTCTCCCGCCGGCTCGGCCGCCGCTGCCAGCAGAAGTAGTTGCGTCATGGCCGGAAGTGATGCGATCCGCCGCGCGAACGTTTGCTCGATCTGGCTTGTCAGCGGACGCGCGTCCGGGCGTGCGAACCCTCCGGCCAGTTCCGCGGCGGTCATCACCCTGGGCAACTCCAGCAGAGCCAGTGGATTACCTCGCGCCTCGGCGATTATCCGCTCCCGCACGTGCGCGTCGACTCTTCCCAGGAGCATCGAGTTCAACAGCGCACGCGCATCGCCGTCCGGCAGGCTGCGAACCTCCAGCTCGCGCAACCCCGTGAACTGGTCGTCACAGGTCTGGGTGCGCACCGCGAACACCAGGGCGACCCCCTCGGCGAAGACCCGCCGTGCGACGAAGGCCAGCATCTGCGCGGACATGCGATCAAGCCATTGGGCGTCGTCCACCACACAGACCAGCGGCTGGTCCACCGCCGCATCGGCAAGGAGACTCAGCACGGCCAGCCCGACCAGGAATCGGTCCGGCGCACTTCCCGTACTCAGACCGAACGCGACCTTCAACGCCTCACGCTGGGGTTCAGGCAGGTGGCCGAGCCGCCCCATGAGCGGCGTGCACAGCTGATGCAGCCCCGCGAATGCCAGCTCCATCTCGGACTCGACACCCACGGCTCGCGTGATCCGGCATCCTGCAGCACGCTCCAGCAGGTATTCCACCAGGGCGGACTTGCCGATCCCAGCCTCACCTCGCAGCACCAGGACCTGACTCCGGCCAGACCGAACGTCCTCCAGCAGCCGATCAAGTACCCCGCACTCGGCACGCCTGCCGCGCAGCTCAGGCTGAGCGCCGCCAACAGACATGATCACCACCACGCGCGTCGAAAGGCCCGGTTCCGGTCTACACGGGCTCGCCAACCCATGATCCCACGACGCGTTTGCCGACACCGATTGCCACAACGGCAGCCGTTTGTCCGATTTTCACTTGTTCGACGGTGCCGTCGACCCCGTTGCTTCGGTCATCCCGTCGTCAGCGATCACCGCCGCGGATTCGTGAGTGGTCTGCTGGGAGATGGAGCAGACATACCCGAGGCACACTGCGTCGACGCCGGCCTGCGCGGACTCATGGACAACGAGCGTATAGCCGTCGAGGTACGTAGCCCTCCTTCTCGACACGCCTCCGCCCAGCGCACCAGGGGTGAAAAGCAAGGCACGTGCCCCCTGGTCGCGCCAACCAGGGATGCACCCCGTGCCTCCTACTGGCGCAGCCGCGCCCATCGCTGCACGAAAGTGACATTGCCTGGCGCACGTGGGCCGTCCAAGGCGACCGCCACCCCTCGGCGGTCGAGGGCACGACAGATTCGGACGATTTCATGCTCGCAACGAACATCGACATCGACTCCACACCCGACACCTCGCGAACGAGGTCGCCGGTGACAGCGGAGGAAGCCGCTGACTTCCAGAGCGTTCGTCCACATCTGTTCCGCATCGCCTACCGGATGCTGGGCCGGGCCGCGGACGCCGAGGACGTCGTCCAGGACGTGTGGCTCCGTTGGCAGGGCGCGGACCGGACACTGGTCCGCGACAGGGCCGCCTTCCTCGCGAAGATCACGACACGACTCACGCTCAATCTGCTGAACTCAGCGCGCGTGCGCCGCGAGATCCCGGTGGACAGCCAGTTCACAGACCAGCCTCTCGTCGCAGATGATCCGGCAGTGGTGTGCGAACGCGCAGCAGATCTCGAGCCGGCCATCCTGCTCATGTTCCAGCGCCTGTCCCCGATGGAGCGTGCCGTCTTCGTGCTCAGAGAAGCATTCGAGTACCCCTTCCGCGACATAGCCGATGCGCTCCGGACGAGCGAGCCCAACGCCCGCCAGCTCGCACGGCGAGCTCGCACGCGCCTCTACGAGCAACGACACGAACCCGTTGGCCAGGCTGCCCGTGAGCGGTTGCTGAACGCCTTCGTCCGCACCGCTCAGGCGGGAGGCGTGACGCACATCGAACGCGCGCTCGCAGATGACGTCTTCGCTCAAGGCGGCTCACACCGTGGACGAGCCGCTCGCCGACTCGCCCCACCTGCGAAGGCGTGCTGAGACAGCCGGCCTACCGCATTTCGGGCGGCACCTCACAGCAATGACCAGTGCGAAGCGCGGGGTTTCAAAGTCTCAATTCGCCGTTCAATGGGGCATATAATCCTGCTTCCTTACCTTGATTTGTCAGCACACCGGCGCCGCGCTGGTAACTTTGCCGCATGAGGACATTCATTACCAATACGAAGAGCGTTGCCGCCACCATCTCAGCAGTCGCCGCCGGAATTGTGCTGTCGGCAGGCACCGCCCATGCTGTGACACCCGGCAACATCGAGGTGTGCGGCACCGATCAGGCTCGCATCACGGTCAAGTTCCTCGACCGCGGCGGCTATTCGCTCACGCCGGCGGCCAAATGCCACGTTCAGGCCTTGTCCAGCAAGAAGCCCGAGCAGATCGAGGTCTCCGCCCAGGTCGGCGGACGCAAGCCCAAGGTACTGGGCTCTGCCGTCGTCGACATCCGCAAGGGTGTCAAGGTCTACCTGACCAGTGGCACCAACCCCGGATTCTTCGTCAAGTAAGGGTCTCGGCCTGAGTTCGGCAACTGACTGCCGGACTCAGGCTCCCTTCACCGCACGCCCGTAAATTTCAACACGTAACTGCCGGTATGATCGCGGTCACTTCACCAGACCCGCTCGCATTGCTATTGCAACCATTTCCGCTCGGTCCCCGGTGGCTAGCTTGAGCGCAATCCTGCTCAGGTGCGACTTGACCGTGAGCCCGGACCTTTTCAGTTCACGTCCGATAGCGGCATTGGTCATCCCCTCGGCAACCATCTGGATCACCTGCACTTCACGCGCAGACAACAGTGCTGTGTCGCCAGCGCCTCGATCTGCTTCGGCCCGGGCATCCGGCTCACATGGGTCCACAAGCCATCCGGTTGCACCGGCGCTTATCGCGTCACAGACATGAGACACGCAACTACCCGCCGTCATCGCCATGACGCTTCTCCACCCACGCCCACGCAGCGCCTTCAGCAGGACGTGGGCAGGTCGCGACAGCCCGAGATCGACGACGGCCAAGTCTCCTGCGGGACGCTTGTCGATGAGCCGAAACGCCTCGGCCGTGTTGCCCGCCTCGAACACCACCAGGTTCATGTCCATCAGAGCAAGGCTTTCGGCCATCGCCTTCCTCCTCACCTGGTCGAGCACGACGACGAGCGCGACACCACCACACGACGTTACCGGCCGCCCAGAACTCCACTGTGGACTCATTTGACCTCGATCACGCTCGCGAAGAGCAGCTCTCACGCCCGCGGTTCCGGAGGTGGAGGCGAGCCCGGGCAAAGCCGAGCACGGACTCCGTCTCCGCTCATTTGGAAACCACGACGTCCGCACTCGGCCGGCAATAGAAGGCAGCGCAAAATCGGCCCTGGAAGAACAGGGCACGTCTGACCGAATCTCACAACAGGTCGATCCAACGCGCGCAACGCACTCTCAGCTGCTACAGCCAGGAGCCGGCGCGTCATCGGACAACGGGCTACCTGAGGGCAGCACGTAGACGACCTTCAGAACCACCGGTTCTCCACCGAGGTTCTTACCGATGTGCACGTGGTCGGCGCCGGCCGGCTCGTAGATCGGATCTCCCTTGCGGTAGACACCGCAACCTGACAATTGTTGTCGTAGTGAGTGAGCGTGCCCTCCGCAACTTCCGCGAACAGCAGACCGGCGTGAGAATGCCACCCCGTGTAACCACCCGGCTGAAGCGTGATCTCGCGGCCGATGACATCCTTTCCGGCAATGGAGTACTTGAACAGCTCCTTGGCTGTCACTCCGGACGAAGAAGTGGCCGAAGCGCCGGTTGTCACTACAGGCATCACCGACGCCGCGATTGCGCAGACGGCGGCCACACGCCAAACGTTCCTGTGCACGATTTTCCCTTCTTGGCCTGAGAACCCGATCTTCAACTATGACCGGACGGCTCACGAACTTGTGACAGCAGAAACCGCTTTGACCGAAAAGCATGCTGCGACTCACTCTCAAGCGTCGAACCGAGACGCTCCGAGTCATCGGCTCGGCAAGCGAATCCGCCACATCTGACCGCACCGGCAACTGAAGAACGGCCGTTCGAGAGCGAAGACGGTAGCCGGACACCAGCACTAATACCGGTCACCACTACCGAGAACGAGGGCTGTGATGAGTCCCCGAAACCCCCGGCCGAGAACGAGAGCCGTTGACAGTGGTCGCTGTCGTGGTTCCTTCAGCACGATGTCGAGATCGATGCCAGGTGCAAGCCGTTCGGTACCCGCGGTGTGCGGAATGACGCCGTCCCTCAGAGCCAGCAGCGCCGTCGCGACGTCGAGCGCTGCTCCGTCGTGCAGTCTGCCTGTCAACGTCTTCGGCGCGGTGACCGGAACAGAGTTGGGACCGAAGACCGCTGTGATCGCGTCCGCCTCGATCCGGTCGAGCTTCGGATCTCCCGCCGCATCAGCGAAAACGACGTCAATGTCGGACGAGTGCAGCCTCGCGTCGCTGAGAGATCGCTTGATCAGACCTGCCAGTACCGACTCGCGCCCGGCCTGCCCAGGCTGATCGAACACGGCGGCATGCCCGAGGACGGAACCGTACGATCGCCCTCGGGCATTCTCGGCACGTTCCGCGACCAGGATGGCGCCGCCTTCACCCAAGACGTGGCCACGGGCGTTGACGTCGAACGGCGCGTAGGCCAGGTAAGGGTCGTCCGAAGTAGACAGATGGCAACTACCGGACGTGCGCGCCAACAGGACGTGCTGGCACATCTCCCGATCGACGCCGCCTGCGACAATCAATCGAGACGGGCCCCGCAGCAATCGGCGCGCCTGCGCGATCACATCGAGTCCGTCAGTCCGCTCCACACAGGACAGACGAGGAAGTACACGAACGTCCGGACCGGTGGAGTTCTTTCCTGTCGCAGCCGACCGGACCCACGCCGTGGACTTGTACGGGCCCAACCAGGACGGCCCATCCTCGTAGGACCTGTAACCATCGTACCGCCAGGCCTCATCGCCTCCGAACGAACCGGCGGTCACGACGGCCAACTGCGAATCAGGAAGGGCGGCGTGGTCGGTCGCGCAGTCGTCCAAAGCGGCCTTCGCCGCGGCGAGTGCGAGATGCGCGCTCTGCTCTATTCCTCGGACGAGCCTCGTGGGAAGCGTCTTCCAGGCGTCGAACCCGGACACCTCGCCGGACAGCACCACCGAACTGTCATCGACGCCGAACCGAGTGATGTGCCCGATCCCGGTCTTGCCGTCAAGCACCGCAGCCCAGTGGTCCTCGACGATGATCCCCGTCGAAGCGACGACACCGAGTCCGCTGATCACCACATCGGCGGATTCACTCAGGTCAGCCATACCGCCCTTGCACTCTTTCAGTTTCCATGTCCGTGTTCGGCATCGCGGTGCGCATGAACCACAACCTGCTGATCGAGAGTCGGCGACGGCTCCGCTGTGGTGGTTTTCAGCAAGTGGCCGGAGTGCGCCACATGGACACGCACATCCCCTTGGCGTCGCCCGTTCCACTGCTTCATCATCAGCAGGCGGTCTCGCGGCTCGATCCTGCGCACGGCACCGTACGGTCCTGATCGACGCAGCCTGTGGACCGCCGCCAGCAGTGTCGCGGCGTTCGGCAGCCAGCGGCGCGCCATGTCCGGCCGGCTCAGCCACTCGACGTTGCCCTCCGGCAGGTGTGAGGGAGGCAGCGGTAGTGGCTTGGCCGTCGGAAACGGAAAGAGACCGACAGGCAGCTGGTCGAGTGCTGCCACATGATCCCGTGCGTCAACGAGAACCACGATGCTCGGAGTCCTGCCCGGCAGCCGCAATGCGACACACGGATCACCGGCTTCACCGATGTACCGAGAGACACCCGCGATGTCTCCTGGACGCACGATGAACGCCGCCACGGCGCCGCACAGGTGAACTTGAACGACAGTGCCCACCACTTCGGTGTTCCACCCGAACCCGTGCCGATAGCGATCACTGGCCTCTTCCAGAGTGTCAGTCTTTCCAGTCGCTTCTCCAGTCGCTTCGAAGTGCATCTCCGACGCTGGGAACACCAATGAAGGAGAAGACTGTCCCGTGATTCCACGGGAGTGAACGTGGTGGTCGACGAGCATAGCGCTTCCCATACGAGTGATTTGAGGAGTTGCTCGAGCGGCAGACGCGACGGCACGGCCAAGCAGACTTCGCTCGTCCCCACTGCTGGCCACGTCACGCTTGTGCCGTGGGATCTTCAAACAGGGCAGATCACGCCGCCGGCCGGACCAGATCGTCGGTCCGGTCGAGAAAGTCCGCGATGTCCCCAACCGGCGCCAGACAACGGACCGTGCCGATCGGCGCGTTCAGCTCCAGGGAGATGTGCGGCTCTTCGTTGAACGCGATGACGCCCGCGTCGATGCCGGTTCCGCGAATCCCACACGCAGCAAGCCACCTGTCCTGCAGCCGATCCCTGCTGAACTGCAGCTTCACGTGCTGACGCTCCGTCACGAAGCTGGCGATGACGACGTCCGGCGCAGTGTGATCGCAATACAGCCGAGCAGGAACAGCCAGCGCAGCGGCGCCCGGCTTTTGCAGAATCACCGTGATGTCGAGCGTAACTGACTGTTGAATCATCATCTCGCCCTTCCTGCACTAGTGGTCGCGCTCCCACGCTTAGGTCGACGATACTTGCGAATAAGCGGATCATCAGGCGCTCAAGGACAGGACTGCCCTGGATCGCGCAGTTGTTTGCACTATGACACAGGGCATCTCATTAGGTATCTGCCCTCACTCCTCCGAGCACGTCAGTCTGAAGTGACTGAAATCGCCGCGCTGGACATGTCCACGCGCAGTCGACCGAGACGGATGTCGTAGCCCATCTGCGAGGGACGGCACAAACGCGCAACTTTCGGTTTTCTGATTCTGACATCGATGCGTCAGGCCGTGACGTTGCCTCATCAGCCCAGACCGGAGCCGACGCCACCGTGCGAGGCGGCCCGGCGGGCCCCGGACATTGATCGTCCACAAAGGTCGGAACGGAGGCTGACCTGTGGAGCGCAACCGCTGAGCACCCGCCCGCAGCACTCCGGCAGATTGCTCGTGCAAGGCCGAACAACCCTTGCATCCGCTTGACCTGGACTGCGATCGAGGAATTGACTTCGAGCTGTCCCAGCAGCACATCTGCTCCAACAAAGGGAAACGGTGCCGTTCGCGTTCTACTCCTCGGCCCTCAGCACTCCTTCGAGCGCAACGGGGCGCATGATCTCGAATAGCCGTGCAGCACGTGATGTACTTTCGGGCAGACCCAGGCCTGGCTCGTGACAGGACGCCGTCGGCCCGACCAACCTTGGCGCAGTCGAGCAAGGACGGTGACCATGAGGGATCTCGAGGATGCGCTGTGCAGGTTCGAGCAGGCGCTGATGGCATCCGGAGAGCTGGAGGCAGCGGGGAGCCTGCTCGGCCTCAGGACTGCCACCGTTGCGGCCGTTGAGCTGATGGCGGCCTACGAGCGCGCCGACATGGAGGCGATCCGCTTCCACACCGACCTCCTGGAACGTCAGATCCGTGAAGCCCGACCGCTGAGGTTCAAGATCGACGGCTAGTTGTACTGACCCGAGAGCTGGAGCGCGGAGTACTGACAGCTTGTCTGCGCGGGCGATGCAGCGCTTGAAGCAGCGGATGATCGGCTGCTCAAGACCTCTGCGCGGGGTTGGACGTGGTCGTGGACGGGCTGGTGGTGGCGCATGCGAAGTGGTGGCAAGGTAGCGCTGAGCTTCTCTCCTGCAGAGGCTCAGCGGTTGTGCACGTAGCGGTCCAGCAACTGACGGGTCACGTTCAGCCTGGAGTCGACCCCGAGCTTCTGCAGGAGCTGGGAGACGATCATCTGCACGGTGTTGCGGGACATGCGCAGGCTGGTTGCGATGTCCGAGTTGGGCCACCCAGCCGCCACGAGCTCCGCAACCCGCCTCTCAGCCTCGTCGAGCGGCCGTCCGGTCGTATGTCGGTGATCAATGGTCGGCCCGTGGATGTCGAACGGCTTCAGCCGCGATTCGGCGCGTCGCGCGTCCCACGCCGCGTTGAGTCCAGTGTAGACAGTCGAGGCTTCGTAGAGCGCGGTGCGCGCGTCGTCCGCACGACCGTGCTTGGCCAGCAGCACCGCCAGATCTTCGCACGCTACCGCCTGCTCCACCTTGCGTCCCACCGCAGCGAAGTGCGTCACCACTGCGCTCAGCGCCTCAGGGTCGCTTTCGAGCAGTCCACGGCACCACTGGGCGGCAACCGACGCCCGCCTGGAACCTGCCTCGCGATCGGGCCCAGGCTGACACGCGACCAGCGCCGCCTCGGCCACCGTCCGGTCTTTCTGGTCCAGCGCCAGACGCGCCAGTCGGGGCAACCACTGGTGGCGAGGCACAATCCGCGGGTAGTCGTCACGCAGCAACGGCAACAGGGCGCGCAGGGCTTCGTCCGGCCTGCCGAGCTGCTCAGCCGCGACCGATTTCGCCATCGAGAAGAAATCGTCCCGAGTCTCGACTGTCTCATGTGGATACTCTGCGGCCGCCTTGAGATTCGTCTCCATCGCGGACGAGTCGTCCTGATGCCCCGCGATCAACGCCTTGATTCCGTACAGCAGGTTCATCCCGTTGCGCTGACGCAGACCATAGGCGGTGATCTCCAGCCGGTCCAGCATGACCGCTTCCAGCTCGGTCAGCGCTTCGCACCACTGGCCGCGCCAGTAGTGGTGCACGGCCGCCGGAACGTGCAGTCCGCTGGCCAGCCCACGCCGGGCAACGAGGTGCCGCGCGGCGTCGAGCGTGCGTTCCGCCTCCTCCAGGTCGTCCAGATTGTGCAGCGTGAAGACCTTGTCATCCAAAAGGCACAGTTCGAGATCGCTCCACGCCGGGTCGCCACCGATCGCGGCCAGCCCCTGCTCGATGTGCTCCAGTGCTTTGGTGTGCTGCCACAGCACCGACGCGATCTCCCACAGGTTCTCCGAGGCGTGCGCCACGGCGAACGCATCGCCTGACTGCCGCGCGTGCTCCAGCGCCTCGTTCGCCGGGGCCAGATCGTCCAGTGCCCTGCGCTCCACTCTGGCCTGCAACGAGTGGTGCCTGGCCCGCCACTCGTCCGACACGCTGGGATCCGCGACCGTCTGCCGCAGAACCTCCAGCGCCCGTTCGTTCTCGCCCTCGCTGTGGTCGACGTACGCGAGCATGAGCCGCATCTCGGCAGCTCGGTTCGGATCCTTGGTCGTCCTGAGCACCGCGAGGGCCTCTGCCACCGGCGGTGTGCCCAGCCAGAACAGCAGTCGCGCCAGTCGCGTGGTCAGCACCTCGAACGCCTTGTCACGGATGCCGTCGCTCCTGACGACCCGCCTCAGCAGTTCGACCGCCAGGGCCGGAGACCGGCTCGCAATGGCATTCGTGTTGACCATCAGCCACTGCGTCACCCGTGCATCCACCGGGACCGGTCCGGCCAGCAGTTGCTCTGTGACCCGCACAACGTTCACGCCTGCGGCGTCAAGTGCTTCCGCCGCCTGCCGGTGCAGCGCGACACGCACGGTCACCGGGAGGGTCTCGTACAGGGCCCGTTGCACGAGCGGGTGCCGGAACGCGAGCCGGTGACCGGATTCTTCCAGCACGCTTGCGGCTGACGCCTCCTCCACGACGGAGAGAAGGTCGGACGCCTGCTTCTTCATCACGGTCGCGAGGTCGTCGAGATCGAACTCCACACCCAGCAACGCTGCCCATCGCAGCGCCTCGCGCGTGGTGTCCGAAAGGCCGCTGAGCCACCTGGTCAGCACCGCGTTGACTGTGGGAAACGATGGTATGTGCTCCTGCCCGAGTTCCGCGATGTGGTCGCACACCGCGGCGACGTTGTCGCGGACCATCGCCTCGACGATCTCCAGCAGGTGTTGCGGATGGCCGTCCGCGCAAGCGGCCATGGCCAGCAGCGCCTCGCTCGGCTGCGTGCCCGTCTTCTCGCGCACGAACGCCGTCGACGCCGTCTCGTCCAGAGGTCCAAGCTGGAGCATCACCCCGTTGCCCGCCGGCACCACGGTTCGCAGCGGATACAGGTCCGCTCGGCGCTCGTGCCGCCGGCACGAGCCGACCAGCAGCAGCGGCAGGTGCCGTGTCGCCTTCGCCAACCGCCGCCACAGCATGAGGCTCGCGTCGTCGCCCCATTGCAGATCTTCCAGCACCAGCACCACCGGGCTGTCCGCGCACAGCTCGCCGACGAAGGCTGCCAGCCGGTCCACCAAACCGATCAGACGGTCGGCCGACAACACCTCCGGCTGCTTGCTCTGATGCGTGAAGGCGAGTTTCGGCACGCGGCCGGGCAGTTTGCCTGCCAGCTCGACCCGACGGGGATCCCGCGACAAGGAGTCGATGTCAAGGCAGGCCAGCGCCATGCTCAGCGGCACGCGCATGCCGACCTCGTCGCCCGCTTGCCACAGGACTTCACAGCCGCGATCAGCCGCGTCGGCCAGTCCGGTGGCGAGCAGTGCCGTTTTGCCGATGCCCGGTTCGCCCTCGACCCAGATCACGGTGCCCTTGCCCTGCAGCACCCCCGCCAGCGCGGCCCGCAGTGCGGTCAACTCGGTTTCCCTGCCGATGAGCACCTTCGGACGCGGTGGTACGGGCAAGCGCGGCATTCGCTCGACCCGGTCGCGCGCCGTGATGATCTCGTCGTGTGCCCGCCGCACCTGTCCGCTCGGCTCAATGCCGAGCTGCTCGACCAGCAGCTCCCTGGTCTCCCGGTAGACCTCCAGCGCTTCGTCGTCGCGGCCCGCACGGTGCAGCGCCATCATCAGCAGGGCGCGCGGCGTCTCCCTCAGGGGGTACGCCGACGTGATCGCCAGCAATTCGGCGACCGCCGCCGACACCTCTCCGGCTTCCAGCATCATTTGGGCGCGGCTTTCCATCACGTTCAGACGCAGCTCGTTCAGCCTGACACGGTGCTGCGCGGCGAACGGACCGTCGATCCCGGCGAGAGCGTCACCCCGCCACAGCTCCAACGCCTGGTCCAGCGCGGCTCTTGCGGCCTTCACGTCCCGGCGGTCCCAGCTGTGCTGTGCTTCCTGCCGCAATCGGTCGAATTCCCGCACGTCGAGCATGTCGGGCTCCAGGCCGAGGCAGTAGCCGGCACCCGTCGAGACGAGCGTCTGTCCCGTGGTCCGCTTGGAACGGACGGGCTCCAGTGTGCGGCGCAGCCTGGACACATACGTGTACAGGGAGCTGTCCACCGCGCTGGGCGGCGTGTCGCCCCAAATGGCGTCTACGAGCTCTTCACGGGACACGATCTGGTTCGCGCGAAGTGCGAGCACCGTGAACAAGGTGCGTTGCCTCGCCGGACCGAGTGAGAGTTCGACCTCACCGCGCCAGGCCCGCACCGGGCCCAGCAGCTGGACCCGTACGGGGGCAGGTGGTTCGGGCGACTCCGTCGACATCTGACCGCTCCTGGTTCGACCTGTGCACGGTGTGCCAACAATCGACTCTACCGGTGTGGGCGCGAACCCAGAACGCAAGAACGTTTCACAGATGCCCGTTTTGGATGCTCGTTCACAGCCCACCAAAGGCGTCGGCAAACCTGGCAGCCTTGAGCTGACGAATTAAGACGGCATGGGTTCCACGTCACACCCGGTCGGCTCAAGATGGCGGACGGCGGCACGGTTCAGATGGCCGCGCTTCCCTTCTTCGCAGATCAGGACAGTACATCGGGGCGAAACGACGTGACAGATCCGTGTCAGTAGGGCAGGCTGGTCGCCTGAGGCGTCAAGATTGCGACTCCTGGTTCACGTCGGCCATCAAGAGTTCGTAGAGGTTGCCCCTTCACACTCGACTTGGGTGATCAAACGTGTGGAGGCACCAATGGCACGGGTGAGGGTTGTTGTACACAGCACAGACCCCATGACGTACGTCGGCCTGACGAGCTACCTCAAGTCTCGGCCGGAAGTGCAGGTCATGGACAACAACAATGAGGATCAGGCGGACGTGGCGATCCTCTCGACGGAAAGATTGACGTCAGAAACCGTGAACCGGCTTCGCCAGATGTCCGCACGGAGCCCCATCCCGACGGTGCTCATGGCCAACGAGCTTCCCGAGGCCCCACTGCTGGCGGTCGTCGAGTGCCGCGTCGTGGCCATACTCCCCCGCGCCGTCGTGACCGGCGACCAGCTCGTGGACACTGTCCTCGCCGCCGCGTCCGGCAACGGGGTCATGCCTCGCGACGTGCTGGGCAAACTCCTCAAGCGGGTCGAAATGCTGCAGCGAGAGGTGCTTGCGCCCAACGGGCTCAACATCGCCGGGCTGGAGCCGCGCGAGGTGGACGTCCTGCGTCTCATCGCTGAAGGATGGGGAACCGACGAGATCGCGAAGGAACTCCGGTACTCGGAGCGGACCGTCAAGAACGTCATCTACAACGTGACGAGCCGACTCAAGCTTCGCAATCGTGCACACGCTGTTGCTTACGCGCTCCGAGCGGGCGTGATCTGAGGTGCATCCGCCGGCCCTGGGCACGGGGCCGGGAGTGCACCAGAGATCTTGGATGCGCGAGCCCGGAATCGGAGTCTTCGACCGGCTCGGCAAACGGGTGTGTCCCCTCGAGGGCAAACCGGCGCGGTGGGCGCGGCGCCCATCACAATGGTGTTCACCAGCACTTTTAGGATTATTTTAAGACAACCATGACGAACTTCAGCGTTCACAGCTGGAGCGATCGTCGGCAGCAATGCGTTGACAATCCCCGACGCAGCGCTCGCCAAATTCGGGCGATATCGGACGAACGAGCACGCGTTTCTAACACGGCTCGGATCACGTTTGTAGAGCGAGCATGACTTTTCACCCGTTCGAGGTAAGTCGAACGTCCTCATAACTGCGGCGCTCCTGCGGGTTGCCCCCTTCGGTCTCGCGGTGGGCGCGGGAAGCAGCCTTATTCCGGTCGATTCGTTCGTGGCGGTAAAGCCACGCGATCTGCGTGCGTGACCGGACCCCCAGCTTGTCCAGCACGCGGGTGACGTGAGCCTGGACCAGACGACGCGGCAAGGACATCTGGAGTGCGATGTCCGGGTTGGACCACCCGCTCGCGACAAGGCCCGCTATCCGCCGCTCGACCGGCGTCAAGGTGTCAAAACCACCCTCCACCCGGACGCCCACGCTCTCCTGGTCGTGGTCGATGCCGAACTCGCCGAGCCGCTCGGCGGCCACCGCGAGGTCCCACCGGGCGTTCAGTGCGGTGAAGATGTCCGCAGCCTCCACGTACGCCGCTTCTGCTTCATCCCGTCGCCCTGCCTTCGCGAACAGGACCGCCGCTTCCTCCAGCGCCGCAGCCAGTTCCACCCTGCGTCCGACCTCGCGGTAGTGCTCGACGGCGAGCATCGCGAGATCCGGATCACCGGTGGCGAGCGCGCGGCAGCGCTGCAGCGCGGTGCGGGCACGGGCCGGTACGGTTTCGCGGGCGGCCTCCAGCTCGGCTATCTCCAGCGCCGCGGCAAGCCGTTCCTCATCACGGACCTCGATGGCGAGCCGGACGATCTCCGGCAACCACTGGTGCCGCAGCATCAACTCGGAATACGCCGGCTCCAGGATGTGCGCCACCGCATCCAGTGCCTGCTTCGCGTCTCCCCTCTGCGCTGCCGCCAACGATCGCGCCACCAGGAGGAAGTCGCAGCTCTCACGTTCGGCGGCCGTGGAGATCAGCTGCTGGTCGGCCGCGTCGAGGTGCGCTGCGGCAGTGGCGCTGTCGTTGCGCCGCAGCGAGATCAGCGCGAACACCCCGTGCAGCAACAGGCCGGACGAGCCGGGATCCACGAGACCGCTGTAGCTGATCGCAGGTCCGTCCTCGGCCGTCGTCTCCAACTCCAAGAGGGCCTCGTCCCACTGTCCAGTCCAGTAGTGGTGTACGGCCGCCGACACCTGCGGGCCGCCGGGCAAACGGTGCGCGACGACAAGCTCGTCCGCGGCGCGAAGCGCCTCGTCGGCCTCTTTCAGCTGGTCGAGGTTCTGCAGTGTGAACACTCTGTTGTCCAGCAAGCTCGTGTGCATCGCGGCAAGGCCGGGCTTGCCGCGAACCGCCTCGATCGCTTCGTCGACGTGTCGCAGAGCGGCTCGGTGGTCCCTGCGAACGGAGTCCACGAGCCAGCGGGTCTGCAACGCGTGGGAGACCAGGTACGAATCACCGGCCATGATCGCCTCGGCGTGCGCGTCCTTCGCGCTCGCCTCGGCTTCGTCGACGTTGGTCAGGTCCCGCTTGAGATGCGCCAGCAGCAACTTGTGGCGAAGCCGCCAGATCTCCGGCACGGCCGCGTCCGGTTCTACCTCGGTCAACGTGCGGATCGCCAGGTCCCGCCTGTCCCTCTTGAGCAGGATCGCCGCGAGTATCTGACGCAGCTCCGCCGACCTCGCCGGGTCTGTGGAGATCGCCAACGCCTGCCTGGCTTGCTTCTCCGGGGCGCGGGCGAGGTGGAAGAGGACGCGGACGAGCGCGGCCAGCAGCACCTCGCGGCGGGGATCGCGAGAGCCGATCACATCCACCACGCGTTCCAGCAGTTCCGCGGCAATCTGCGGAGCCCGGTTGGAGAGCTCGGCCGCGTTGTCGACGAGCCAGCCGATCACCCAGTCGTCCTGCACGGACCCCGCAGCGATCAACTGCTCCGCCACTCGGCTCGCCGCTGCTCTCGCTCCCGCCAACGCCTGGGCGGCCCGGCGGTGCATCGTCTGACGAATCGACACGGGAATGCCCTCGTACAAGACCTCGCGCACCAGCGGATGCCGGAACACCACCCGTGGCGGCTCTTGTGCGAGCAAGTTCGCCGAGATCGCGTCCTCGATCGCTCGGGACACCTCGGCCGCGCCCCATCCGGACAACCCGACGATCCGTGCGGTGGTCGCTTCGGAACCGAGCACCGCGGCCCAGCACAGCACCTTGCGCGTCTGCTCGGACAGTGCCTGCGAAGTCCGCTCCAACGCGGCGCTCAGCGAGCACGGTAGGTTGACGACCTTCCACTCCTCGACATGAGCCACCCCGTCGATCAGATCGACCGCATGTTCACGCAGCAACGCGCCGATCATCTCCCGCAGGTACAACGGGTTGCCCGCGGCGCGTGCGGTCAACCGGCGCAGCGGGGGACTCGGACGGCCGCCGACCAGGTGTGCGGTGATCGAGTCGACCTCACCGCTGGACAATGGTTCCAGCACCAGCACGTCACCACCGTTGCCACGCACGCGGGAACGCAGCTGATCCAGCTCCACACGACCGTGCCGGGACCGCGAGCAGGTGACGAGCAACAGCGGCAGTTGCCGGGTGGCGGCCGCGAGCCTGCGCACCAGGTACGCCGACGATTCGTCCGCCCATTGGAAGTCGTCGAGCACCAGCACCGTCGGCGCGTTGGCCGTCATCCGGTCCACCAATGCGAGCAACTGGTCCACGGCCTTCTGGATCGGGTCGTTGTCGTCGACCGAACGATCCGCCGGTTCGCCGGCTCGCAGCTGAAGAGCGAGTTCAGCGCGCCACGGATCGGAGGAGGACACCTCGACGCCGAGACACTCGAGAATCACCTGCAGAGGGAACCGGCCCGCGAGCTGATCGGCGACCGCCCAGCCGACCTGGCAGCCGAGGCGCTCGGCGTCGGCGAGTCCGACCGCCAGCAGCTCCGACTTACCGATACCGGACTCGCCCTCGATCCACACCGAGCCGCCGACCCCCGCCGCCAGCTCGGCCAGCCTCGTGCGCAGACGGCCGAGCTCGACCTCTCGCCCGACGAACACGGTGCTGTCGGCGGGGTGCGGCGTTCCGAGCGCCGCCGGCTCGGGTTCGCACTGCTCGTCCATGCCGCTGAGCACGGCCGCGTGCGCTTCGAGCAGGACGGCTCCAGGCGCTGTACCCAGCTCGTAGAGCAGGGTCTCGCGTGCTTCACGAAAGACCTCAAGAGCCTCTGCCTGCCGCCCGCCTCGGCTCAGCGCGAGCATCAGCAAGGCGTGCAACGACTCGCGCAACGGGTGATTGCGCACGAGCGCGCCCAGTTCCGCGGCCAGCTCGGCGTGCGCACCCAGCACCAGCCGCGCGGTGGCGAGCGCCTCGACGGCGACGAGCCGGCGCTCAGCCCACCTGAAGCGCTCGTGCTCGGCGTATGGTCCCGGCACCCCGGAGTACGGCTCACCACGGAACAGCGCGAGAGCTTGCGCCAACAGTTCAGCGGCCTGCCGATGATCACCTTGTCCGGTCAGTCCCTCGGCACGGGCGACCAGCCGGTCGAATACCATCACGTCGACCAGCTGCGGATCCAGTCGCAGCGAATAGCCGTTCTTGGTGGAAACCAGGAACTCCTTGGTGTCGGCGGCACCCGTGGCGGCGAGCGCACGGCGCAGCGCGGACACGTAGGTGTAGACACTGCCCGCCGCGCTGGCCGGCGCCGAGTCGCCCCACACCGCCGCGATGAGTTCCTCGCGGCTGACCGCCGCACCGGCCCTGGAGGCGAGCAGGGCGAACACAGCACGCTGCCGGCCGGGTCCCAGCGGAATCTCGGTGTCATCGAACACCGCACGCACCGGCCCCAGCATGTCGACGCGCAGTCGTGGGTTCCTCGCTGATCCCTGCACCCTCACTCCATTCCCAAGCACTCCCGGCGCCGATGTCTGCGACGGTGTTGACGGTGAGAGCGGGCGGTCAGGAGGTTCTCCTTATCGCCCGACATGTACACGACGTAGGCATCCCCGCGGGATCAGCCGGTGTCCAACCCGAGGACGGAGAGCCGGGCGGGATCACCGCTCCGAGCTCACGGTGCCTGGCGCTCTCCCTCACCAACTGAGCGGGCAGATGTCGAAGGGCTGACGGTGCCGTCGTCCCGGCCGACCGCACCGCCGCTCGCGAGAGCGGTGCTGACGACGGTGACCTCCACCGCTCTGCGACGGCCTTACCAGCGGCGACGCTAATGAGGGTGTTCATGACGTGCCTTTCTGCCTCGGCCGAGCTCGGTTGTCGGCCATGCGTGCTCATGACCGTTCGACTAGATAGACAAGAAGGCCCGCCCTGGCGTGACATTGCCCATGCAATCCCTCGGGAACGTGCTTGGGCCGTCAGCGTCGGCTCAGCCGGAGCACGTGATCGGCCGCCGTCACCGCTTTAGGGGTACGACCTGCGGACGGCTTGGTGAGCCGCCCCGGTGTCGATCGTGTGCGGACGGGCACGAGAGGATACGGAGAGCGCGAGAGAGCGCGAGAGGGCGCGAGAGGGCGCGAGAGAGCGAGAAGGCGCGAGAGCACGAGAAGGCGCGGGAGGCGAGCGCTACCGTTCAGCCATCCGCAACACGGCCACGGCTCCGCCGAGCCTCTTCCGGCTGCTCGGCATCAGCTGCGGACTAGTTGTATTGACCGGGGACGTTGGTTGTGTGACGACACGATCTGACTGATCTTGATATGGGAAGACCTCCTGGAGTGGTGTGGAGCTGTCTGACGGCATCCGCATCACGACCCAGGAGGTCTTCGTGTCTCACGCTAACGCAGCGCTGACCCCGCGCGCCCGGTTACGCCTGGCCCGGCTGATCGTCGATGAGGGCTGGCCGGTGGCGCGGGCCGCGGAACGGTTCGCGGTGTCGTGGCCGACGGCGAAGCGCTGGGCGCAGCGGTATCTGCTGGCAGGTGAAGCCGGCATGACCGACCGTTCCAGCAGGCCGCACCGTTGCCCGTCGCGGACACCGGCACCGGTGGTGCGCAGGGTGGTGCACCTGCGGTGGCGCAAGCGCCTCGGGCCGATCGCGATCGCCCGCGCGGTCGGCATCGCCCCGTCGACCGCGCACCAGATCCTGGTGCGCTGCCGGCTCAACCGGCTCAACCGGCTCGCCGCGCTGGACCGCCGCACCGGTGAGCCGATCCGCCGCTACGAACACGCCGCACCCGGCGACCTGCTGCACGCCGACATCAAGATGCTGGGCAACATCCCCGAGGGCGGCGGCTGGCGCTTCGTCGGCCGCGTCCAGGGCGACCGCAACCGGTCGGCCACGCCCGGCATGCCACGCAACGCCTACCGGCACCCGCGGCTGGGCCACGGGTTCGTGCACGTCGTGCTCGACGACCACAGCCGCGTCGCCTACGCCGAGATCCACGACGACCAGACCGCCGCCACCGCGACCGCGGTCCTGCGCCGGGCCGTGGACTGGTTCACCGCCCGCGGCGTCCGCCCGACTCGGGTGCTCACCGACAACGGCTCCTGCTACCGCGGCAAAGCCTGGAAGACCGCATGCGCCGAGCTCGGGATCCGACCCAAGCACACACGCCCCTACCGGCCACAAACCAACGGCAAGGTCGAACGCTTCAACCGCACCCTTGCCCACGAGTGGGCCTACGCCCGCCACTACACAGGCGAACACGCCCGCCGCAAAGCCTTGCCAGGCTGGCTACATCACTACACCATCACCGCATCCACACCGCAATCGGAGGCCACCCACCGATCAGCCGGTTGACCAACCTGCCCGGTCAATACAACTAGTCGCGCACCCGATGATCGGCAGGCTCTCCCGCATCAGCAGCGGGAAGCCGTGCCCCTCCAGATCGGGCGGCGGTCATCGTGCCGCTGCGCAAGAAACCGCAGCCGCAGCGCGCACGACGTGACGCCATCTTCGCCGTTGGCAGCGGGAACGGCCTGGAGCCGCGCGTACAGCACAGCCCGGCACCACCATGTCCAACACGATCGCGGAGCATGAGTGCTGTGCGGCGAGCCAAGATCTGCGCGGTGCAGGTGTGCGAGGCCGACGCACCACCGGCCGCCTGCCGACCCCCCAGCTCCACTGTCCACACCAGACAGCCGACTTCGCCGAGGCCGCAAGGACTCCACCGCCGCAGACGTGCGGCGCCGAGGACCTGCCTCGGTGCTCAGGCGGTCGGTGCGGCCCCAGCCGTCACGTACTCGGTGAAAACGTCGCCGATGAGGCGGACCGAAGCAGGCCCGCCTGGGTTGAACAGAACGTCCACTCCGTACTCCTGAAGCAGACCGCTCAGCTCCCCAGCAGTGACCTCAGCCCGCCAGTCGTCGGCGTGCACGCGGAACCGGTGCGCCGGTGCCGTCGACACCAGCAGCGATGGAACGTCGTCGGGCGCCGGAGCGATGATCGGCTTGCCGCCCTCGCCCAGGGCCACGTCGAACACACTCTCCTGGATGACCGCGAACAACGCGTCCGAGTCGACCTCGCCGCGCACCAGGAGCTGGAGCGTGGCATCCACGGGGTCGGTCGGCGATTCCGGATGGGACGGCTGATAGCCGGGATTCGCGCGGAACCGTCCGACCGTCCCGTCGGCCTGCACGAGCCAGCCACCGACGACCGCTTCCTGCGGTGGACCTTCGATCTCCTGCAGAGCAGGCTCCTGCGTCGCCTCGGGGGCGTCGCTGGAAGCGTTGCCGGCCGCATCCTCAGCCCCGTTCGCGGCGGCGGCCTGGGGCCGCCACGCCGGATCGATCAGGAACACCCACTGGTCGTCGGCGGCCTCATCGCCCTGCCGCTCGTCCGCCGAACTGTTGTCGTCCGCCGTCGTCATGCCGATCCCATCTCCTCGTGATCAGTCGATCGATTTCGTCGCGCCGTTGCCTTCGGCCGAGCTCCAGGCGAAGGCGGCTGAGACTCGAATCTCGGAGCGCCGTCAGGACCGATCACGCCGCAACCTCATCCAGGCCGCAGCCGCAGCAGGGTCGCTCATGGCCACCCTGTGCAACCCGTTGATCGCCGCCTCGACGCCCGCCTCGCCAGCCTCCGCCAGGCCCTCGACGTACTTCTCCTCGACGAGCAACTCGACCGCGCCAGCATGCCCGTGCTTCGCCATGTCCACCGTTATGGCTCGAGCCTCGGCCACCCCCTGCTTCAGCAGCCGGCCCAGCAAGTGGACATTCTGCCGCGCCAGTACTCGGATCGCCTCGACGTGGCCCTTCTCCGCTATCTCGAGCAGCGCCGCCTGCGCGGAGCTGTCCACCAGGGGTGCTTCATCGCTTTGCGTGGACTCGTCGACGACGCGTTCCAGCCCGCCGGCGCTGCGCTCGTCCCCGCCGTTGGAGGGACGCAGCACTGCGTTCCTGACCTGCGCCTCTGCCGCATCGCCCAGACCTTCTGCATCACCCAGATCCCGCAGGCTGTCAACCGCGAGTTGGTTGCCGTCCTTCGCGAGCTCCACGAGAGTGTGCCTGGCCGCGGCCGCCCCCTGGCTCACGAGGTCGCGCAACGAGTCGAATCTCCCGGCTTGCACCAGGCTGTGCAACGCCTCGGCATTCCCTGCTTTCGCAAGGCTCTCCAACGCCGTATGAGCGGGCACCACGCCATCGCGCGCCAGAACTGCCAAACGCGCCACATCACCCTCCGTACGCAGACGCTCTGCAACGACCTCACGCGGTTCGAGCACGATTTCCACCCTGGCGGCACCACCCGTGGCCGCGGTACGCGGCTCCGCCACGCCGCGCAGGTTGGCGGTGGCCAGGAAGGTCGGTATCGAACTGCGGTAGTACCGAGGCAGTTCCGAGCCCATGAGCAAGCGGGACAACTCAGCCGCTACCGCCGCGGCGCGTTCGCGGGCCGTGTGGACCGCGTCGTCCCGGTGGAAAAGAGCCATCGCCCCGGAGCGGCTGTAGCCGGTGAGGGTCATCAACGGTAGCGGCCGGTCCTGGTCGTGGTGTTCGATGACGAGTTCCGTCACCCAGGACGCGAACTGGGTCAACGCGTGTGCGTCCTTGATCGTGCCCACCGCATCCGCCGTGAGTCGAGTGATCTCGGACTTGAAGTGGACGACCGTCGCCAACGACGAATAGTCCCAGATGACCTCTGGTGCAGGTGTGTTGTACGCACGCATCACCACCGGCGTGCGCACTACGCGGTCCCGTCCGAGAATCTCCGCTGTCTTGTCCCAGAACGCCTTGCCGGTCTGGGTGAACATTGCCCGTTCGACATGCGGAAGGAGCAACCGCTTCCAGTCCTCCTGGCGCGGCCCGGTGAGGTGCCGGTTCACCAAGGTGGTGACCTGCCCGCGCAAGTCGCCGTGATGGTTGGCGATGTGCACCAACAGCAGGGACAGCACCGCCCCTGGCTGCCCGTGTCCGTCCTTCAGCTTCCGGTCGAGGGCACGCAGATCGAGCACGCCGCGGCTCGCGGGTAGCGACTCCCGCAGGTCCTCGACCACGCTCTTGATCAACGCGACCGTCGCACCGCGATCCCGAAGCGTGAACGTCCTCGCGGGTTTCCGCTCGGAAGGCGCGTAGTTCCATCCCTCACCGAGCGCCCGCCGGATCTCGTGGAAAACTCTCAACGCGGCGGCGCTGCTCATCCAGTCCTGGCCCAGCCCATCTTCGCCCCTCGCGGTGCCCTCGAACTCGTCGAGGTGACCTCCGCCGGTCACCAACAGCGTCGTCGAACCCGACGGGTGCATTTCCACTTTGAGGCCCTGCGTCACCGCGAAAACACGGGGGTGGCGCATGACGTAGTTCAGACTCTGGACCAAGTCGTAAGCGAACCCGCCGCTCCTGGCTAGCCTGCCGGCGCGCTCCGCTAGCAGGAGAATCTTGCGGTCGAGCCTACCCTTGAGCGAGGCCGACAAGATGATCTCGGCAAACGCACGGCCGTCCACCCTCACGGCACCGATCTCGTCGACGTTCACCAACGCCGTGCGCTCGCTCGCGTTCACCACCACAATGCCGAACTCGTTTGAGAGGTCGACGGCGAGGCGGCGTCCACCGCCTTCTTCGACCAACTGGATCTGCCCCACGCCAGACTCGGCAAGCCGCTCCAGCACCTCGGGGGACCAGGTCGAGTCGTCAGACGGGAAGATCAAGCCCTGTCGGCGGCCCTCCGGCGACAGGGGAACGGACACCACCTGATTCGCGGCGAACCGGCGCTCGCGTCCTGAAGTGTCACTGCCGGTGAGCCAGCGGCTGAGGTAGCGCCAGTGCGCAGGGTCCGCCTCGGCAGGGTATGGCCCGCTCTCCACGTCGTCGAGCGGCACGAGCGAGTCGATCAGCGTCAGCTGCTGCTCTGTCAGCACCTCACTCGACCGGTCCGAGGCCTGAGTGGAGTCACCAGCGCCGAGCAGGTCGGCCACCTGCTGGGCGAGCACATGATCCGCGCAGTCAACGCTCCACGTGGTCCTCGCAGGCCGTGTCGACGGACCGGGCGGAACAACCTCGACGACGACGTGCGGCTCCTGGGTCGCCGAGTCGACACGGATCACTTGGACGAGAAGCCGATCACCGCTGAACGGCAGCGTGACGCCGGAGTTGAGGATGCGCTCGGCTCCCCTGTTGAGTTCCTGCCAGAATTCCGTCTGCGCCTTCTGCGGCATGTCATCCGGAAAGACCAGCTGGATCCGCAGCTGGGCCTCGCGCACCCAGAGGCCGGGGGACAGCTCGGCGCGGTGGATGTCGTACCTGACTGGCAGGCCGCGCGTGTCCAGTCGCTCAACCGCGACCTTCGGTGCCTGGCTCCGGATCAGGTCGAAGTCCGCGAGGCCGACGGAGGTGGCAGCTGCGATCAGTCCCCACATCTCGGAGGGACTCGTCACGTTGAACTGCTGCATCGCGTACGCCAGCAGGACGACCTCGGCGACTTCGAACGACACGCCCAAGCGCAGCCGGTCGAACGCTGTACGCAGGCTGTAGCCGGGCGAGCTGCCGGTCGGCGTGCTGCGATGCACGTCGTCCAGCACATCCAGCAGGTCTCTGCGATGGTTCAGCTCGACGGAACCGTCGAACAAGCCCTGGCCCCCATGCCTTCGCTGTTCGTAAATCCATTTCTTCGAGCGTGCTCGAACAAGCTCGTCCGCGATGACGGCTGCGTCTTCACCGCCGAAGGTCACCAAGTGGCCACCGTAGGGCACCACCACGTCGGAAACATCGTGGCGGGTGGGGTGCGTCGGCATGACGACCCGGCGGAACAGACCGAGCTCCGCCAGACTCCGCTGCAGGTATTCAGCCAGCACGAGCGAGACACGATTATCGCTGTTGGTCACGACCAGCACGATCCGGCCTCCGTCAGGCTGACCGTCGAGTGCGCCGGTCGAGCGGAGCAGCACCGCAAGCGAGAACCCGTCCACCAGGAGTTTGCCGCGCGGCGTTGTGATCTCCGCGTACTCGTCCACAACGGACATGCCGACCACCAGCACGTCGGGCGAAGTAAACCTGTTGGCGAGACTCCTCGCGGACCCGTACCAGCCGACCCCGCCCTGTCTCTGGTGCACGGTGAGCGGCTTCGGCTTCTTCAGCCTTTCACGGAGCGCGGTTGACCCGGCGTCCCCGAAGAGATCCACGACGCGCACTCGCTCCCGATGACGAAGCATGGTGAGTGTCACCGCCTCCGCCGGAATCCGCACGTTGAGCTTGGAGGTCAGGTCGGGCTCGTCGTACAGGCTCGGCGTCACGTGCATGCCGAACCGACTGGCCATCGCCTCCATGAGAAGCTCGATGCGAGTGGCTTTTCCACCCTCGGTGTAATACGAATCAGGCAGAGAGTTCATGTGGCAGTAGGCCGACAGGAGTGGACCGCCGTCCCCGCCACCGCGAACGCGCTTGAAGGTCCAGTCGCGGTCAGCGGCAGAACCGGCCGCACGGTTGCCGCCGTCCGCGGATTTCGCGCCGGACTCCCTCCCCGTCTTCGGCTGCTGCTGGACCAGCTGTCCGTACCCGGGATGTGGTGTCGCGACCACCGGAACGGAAGCAGCGGCCTCGGCCACGAGCTCCGCCAGGACCTTCGCCTCGTCGGACGAGGACAGCGCGCCCGTCGTGCGAACCAGCGCGGCACCGAACTCCGCACGTGAGGGCGCCGCGAGGTGGGCATTCACGAGACCTGCGCCGTCGAGCAACTCCAAGGCGTTCGCGACACGCAGGGCATTCGTCTCGCCGTCCGGCCCCATGATCATCAACAGGACGTCGAACACGACGCCTCCGAGCACCTCCTCGTCGGCGTCTCGGGTGAGCAGCGAGGCCGTGATGCCGTACAACTCGGCGAAGCCGTGGGCTGCGGTGATCTCGCGTACGAGTTCCACCGCGGCGTCAGGCTCGTTCTGGTCGTGCCGCTCTGCGACCATCCGCACGATGTCGCGCAACGTGAACGCCGTCACAGCCGGCCGTGCGCTGGTCGTGGTCAACCGGCGCACAAGGTCGGCGAGCTCGGCGTGGGCGGCCGGCGCGAACCACCGCAAACCGTCGAGATCTCCCATGTACGCCAGCGCCGACGCCGCGGCCGAGTCGCCGTTCGCGGCGAGGAGGACCAGGGCACTGCGTGCGTCGGCGGACTTCGTGCGGACCGCCAGCTCGACCATCGAGGCCGCGTCCGGCTCGGCCACCAACGCTTGCAGCGCGTGCTCGTCCCCCGCCGCCGCCAGCTTCTTCAGCACCGTGCGGGCCTCGTGGCTGCCCGCCTCGACACGCCGCCGAAGCTCGTCGACGTCACTGACCTCTGCCGACGCCTTCAGCGCTGTCTCATCACCCCGGGACGCCAGCGCGTAGAGGCCATCGAGCGCTTCCCCGGCGTGGGCGAGAGCCGCCTGGTGGAGACCTTCGACGTCGTTCGTCCGAACCAGCGCGGACACAGCATCCGCACGCCCCTCAGCCGCGAGGTCGCGCAGCAGCGACCGCGCGACGAGGTGCGGCACCCGCGGAGGCGCGACATCGACCAGCTCGACGAGAACGTCCACCGCAGAGCGATCACCCAGCAGCGGGTGGGTCTCCGTGTCGCCGATTCGCACCAGGGCCGCTGCGGCCTGCACGCTGCCCGCAGCCGCCATCTCGGCCAAAGCCAGCCGAGCCGACGCTTCGCCTCCGCCTGCGCGTTCAGCGAGCACGGCGAGCGAGTCGCGGTGACCCTCGCCGGCCAGCCGGATGATCGCGGCGAGGTCTCCACCTGCCGCCAGCTCGAACACCGACCGATCGCCCGAATCCGGTGGCGTGTCGCCGTGCAGCATCGTGTAGGTCGTGTCGCGAACCACAGAAGACCGGGGCGCGGACGACGGCTCGGCAGCCGCCTCACCCGGAGCGTCCGGGTGCACGGCTGTGCCGTACCCCTCGACCACGGCCGAACCAGCGCCGGCGATCTGTTCGAGCACCCAGGCTTCTCTGGGCAGCAGCCGGGCGTCCGCGGCATAGAGCCCTTCCGACATCAGGCCTCGGCCACCGGCCGGCTTGCCACGAACCGGACCGATGACGGTGCCACGGCTGTTCCTGTGGACGGCGCCCTTCCGCACATTGTGGAAGATCGCCTCGAGGTTGTAGGCGTCGTACAACCCCAGCGTGTGACCCAGCTCGTGGGCGAGGGTGTGGCCGTTGTCCCACAGCCCGAACGAGTGCTGACTGCTGATCGCGCCGTCCGGGTGGATGTCGACCTCGACGGTCGCCGCGGAAGGTGAGTCGACGAACTCCACCCGCACGTGCAGCTGGTCGCCCGAGGGCAAGCGGTAGCCCTGGTTGTAGAACCAGTTCACGCCGGCGTGCATCGCCTTCCGCATGCCCTCGACCCGCTCGGGCTCCACCCCGGACGGCACCCGCAGGAACACCTTGACGGTGAACTCCTTCACCCACCGGCCGGGCTCGACCTCCATCCGCCGGAGCTCGTAGGCGGCCTCCGACTCCCTGAACGCCGCACCGATCAGCACCTGCGGACGTTCACCCGGCGTCTGGCCCGGCACGATCACCGACTGGTCCGACACGGCGAACGGCGCAGTCCGGATGTACGCGGGCACAGCCTTGTCCCGGAGGCCTTCCCACTGCTCCACGTGCATCGGCCTGTGCGGCTGCATCCACGCCGCAGAGTCCGCCGTGCTGTAGCGCCAGCTCTCATCGTCGGAGACCATGCGCTTCAGCAAGCCGTAACGGCTGTCGCCGGTTCGCTGCTCGGAAGGCGCGATCGCCTCCACTGTCCAGCCGTGCTCGGGGCCGAAGGCACTGTCGGCGGCCGCGTTCAGCGGTGTCCGGCTCGCCGTGGCGTCACTCCAGTTCCAGTCTCCGAAGATCTCTTCGGCCGGAGCGGAGTCGTGCAGCACCGGAACGTCGCCGGAGGTGTTCGCGTGCACGGCCGGCGGTCCGGCCGGTTCCTCGGCGTAGACCAGGTGCACAGGTTCACCGGGACTGAACCTCACCAGTGGCTCGGCATCGACACTGTCTCTGCGGTGGCGAACCTTGATGCCTTCGAAAATCCGGTGCTGGAACGCATCACCTGGGTGCCAGTACACATGCGCCCCGTGCTCAACGCCCATGCTGCGACGCCTGAGCAACCACACCACGCGTTCGTAGTCCTTCTCCGCAAGCGGGGCTCCGTCGTCGGGAGTCCGGATGTGGAACACGTCGTGATCACCGGTGATCTGGCGGTAACCGGTCGACGTGTGGGCTTGGACAACACCGTTGACGACACGGTAGTGACCCCGGCTCACCAGGTCCGCCATCTCATCCGCGAGGGTGGCGTACTCCGTCTTCCGGTCCTGGTAGCGCTTCAGGACCTGGCTGCGCTCAGCAGGCGACAAGGACTCGGTCTCTGGCTCTTGCGGATCGAAGTAGCCGACCAGCCCGATGTTCTGGGGCAGTGCACCGAGACGCGTGTCCCAGATGTTGATCGTCTTCGCTTTGATCTCCTGCGGCTTGGGCACGGCACCTTGCTCAAGCCAGCGCACCGAATCCGGATTGGTCGGCCGCACGTCGATGACCAACCCGAACCTGTCGGCGATGTTCTGGAACTTCTTCTGGTTCGCCTCGGGCAGGCCGAACTCTTCCACCAGTCGGTCGACATCGAGCTGCGTGTCGAGCGGACGCGATCGCCACTCCCCAGTCCGCAGTTCGACCGGTCGTGGTACCGGTGGCACCTCCGCATCGAGCTGATCGAACAGCTCCGCGACGAAGGTCTCCGAGACAGCTAGGTCCAACGGCAGGAGTGGCTCGGCGAACGGGGTTCCGGTGACAGCCCGAGAAGGCTGCGCTTGGACCTGAGTCCCGAAGGCCGGACGGCTGACCACAAATCCGAGTCTGTCGAGCACCTCTTCCGGAGTCGGGAGCCGGTCGAGCACGCCTTCCTGCTCCAGGTCGCCTCTGCTTCGCCCTGCCCGGTCCACCGGCTGGTTCTGGTTGCTTCCAGCCAGCAGCGTGACGGACTCGACCAGCAGCCGGCCCACTGCTTCGGCGGAAGCTTCAGGACCGGACAGCTGAAGCACGTACTCGGTCAGACCGCGCTCGTCGGCCAGCTCCAGGGCCCGCGCCAGATCGTCGGCCAACACCCACGCTTCGTCGAAGTCCTGCGACGTCTGCTGGTTTGCGAGGGTGAGGAGCACCTCGCGAACTGCCACCTCCCGCGCCTCGGGGTTCACGCCGCCCGACATCAACCGATCGACCAGACCTGCCCGGTAGGCCAGCACCATCGCGTTGGTCGTCCAGTCGTACTCGGTCTCGACCGGGGCGGGTTCGGGGTCGGTGTCAGCCAGCTGGATCAACCCGAACAGCCACATGCCGCCGCTGCCGGGTTCCTCGGCAGGAAGGAACGCGCGGGTGACGACCTTGAAACGCGTGCCTGGCGTGAACACGACCATGCGGTCCTCAGACGGGCTGAGGAGGGCCGTGAGGTCCCGCCCGGTCGTGGAGTGGACGGTGAGGACGACGTTCTCGTCCCCGTGCTGCTGGGCAGCCAGGGTGCTGCTGGTGAACCCGTTCTCCGTCACGACGGTGCCCGGCTGATACCGCACCATGACGTCTGCGAGCTCCGCCGCGTCCAAGCTCGCCATCTGCACCACCGCACCGTGATACGCCGGAAGCTGGTTCAGCCCGGAGGCAAGCGCCCTGAGGTGGTGGTCGCCGCGGAAGACTCCTGGCTGGTTCGCGGTGCGCGGCGCCTGATCCTGGTGGTGGTCCTGATCGAACCTTCCCTCCGCGAAGGCCACTACCGCGACGAGGTCCTCCTGCCTGATGGCGCCGAGGTAGTCGGCTTCGGTCTGCGCCTGCTCCACGCTGGCGGCGAGTTCCTCGTAGTCGGCCAATGACTGCCTGAACCGCGCCCGATCCACAGGGGAGCTGCGGAACCTTTCATCGCCGAAGGAGTCGGGTGCGGGGACGCGGTGGAAGAGTCCGGTTTGCGCTGCGGGAATCTCCGCGGCTGCCAGCTCGGCGACAGCAGGCACAGGTGTGGCCGGCACGCCCGGCTCTGCGAACGGCGACACTTCGGGATCTGGCTGCCCTCCGAACGCCGGGACGACGTCCTCACCGCCTTCGACCGGCAGCTCCTGGTCCAGGCCCCAGCGCAACGCGGTCGCGATCTGGTCCACCGTGAAACCGCCGGAGAACAGGTGCGACATCGACGGCACGAGCACCGGCCGGAACCCGTTGGCCAGCAACAGCCTCGGCAGCAGCAGGTACACGTTCAGCCTGCCGTTGCCGTCGCCGAACGGGTGCAGGACGTGCAGTGCGCGCACCGCGCGCGCGATCGCACGCAGCCGATCGTGATCGCCGACCGCGCCGGCCAACTCGTTGTAGTACCGCTCGAACACCGCGTCCACCAGCACGGAGGTCTCCGCAGGGGCGTACGCGGGTTCCAGCGTCCATCCCCCACCGCCTCGCGACTCCGACAGCGCCACGTGGCCGCGTTCGTCGTCGTCCATGTACATGTCCAGCGGGCGGCTCACGAGGGGGCGGCCGGCGATGACCTCGTCCGCCAGGTCAGCGGCTGGTTCTCCGGTCTCCGTGTAGAAGCCCACCTGCCCTGGCTGTGTTCCGGTCATGTCGAACGAGGTCGGGTCATCGTGCTGCGCACGGGCGTGCCGCGTGGCCAGCGTGTGCATCCGCTCGTACTCGTGCCAGTCCACGTGCCTGGCGACCACGGCCGGGTCGTCCAGGATCGTCCGGACCGCGGCCACCATGTCGCGCTGGAAGCCTGGCGACAGATCACCGTCGTAATAGGCGCCGGGGTTCCGCTGGTCCTCGAGCGCCTCCGTGTGGTGCCGCGGGTCGATGTAAAGGCGCCACCACTTGCGCTCCGGCAGGACGTCGCTCACCTTCCAGGCGCCGGAACGGGGCGCTTCGGGAATCCTGCCCGCCCACGACGCGAGCATCCGGTCGAGCCAGCCCGCGACCTCGCGCGTGTGGTCGAAGACCGTCTCGGTGGGTTGCTTCGACGGGTGGCTTTCCTCTCCGACCACGGTCTCCCACGACTCGGTGGTGCCGGCATCGGTACTCAGATACTCAACCTCGAAATCGCTCAGCGAATCGTGATCGGCCTCCCACGGCTCGGTGGTGTCGCCGTCAGAGCTCAGGTAGTCGTCTCCAACGTCCACCAACGATTCGTCGTCGCTCGCCTCACCGGCGGACAGAGCTTCCTCGTCCCATGGATGGCTGAGGGTGATCGTGGCGCGCCCGGTGGCGGCCTCCGACAGATAAGGCACCGCGACACCTTCCAGGTGCACGTTCTGCAGCACCGCCTGGGCGGACAGCGACGTGGTCCTGGTATCCGTCAACCTGGACAGGGCTTGCCGGACATCCGTGTGCAGCCTGGTGAGGGTGTCCTCGGCGTGCTTGCTCGCCTCGCGTGCCACGGACTGCTCGTCACCGACGAGCAAACCGATCCGGCTGTACCCGACGATGCGCAAGTCCGGCAGCGGAAGCTCGTCGAGGGTGTTCTCGACCGCGATCTCCGCCAGGAGACCCGCGAACCTCTGAAGCGCCGTCCGGTCCTTGACCCGGCCCGACTTCAGGTGGTATTCGACGTGGACCGGGTGCACCACGACGGAGTCCGCCGTCCGCGGCGGTGCCACCTCGTCCAGCGGGACCAGCCGGACCGGGCGCCGGACCTCGTCCTTGGTCCAGGTGCCCTTCCCGGTCACGGTGAACCGCGCCCTGGCGAGCGCGCCCAGCGAAACCGAGCGCCACACGCCGTCGACGCGCTTGTGGTCCGTCACCGAACGGACCAGAGGCAAGCCGTCCTCGTACATGAACGCCAGCGCCGCGGCCACGACGATGTCCGGCCGTTCGTGGCCGCTCGCCAGTTCCTGCACCGCGACCAGATCCAGGTCACCACCACGCGCCGGCACCGACACCCCTGCGAACTCGACGATCCGGCCGAGCAACACCAGCGTTCCCGCACGATCCTCAACCGCGATCTTCGTGCCCGACGCGGCGGCGCTCTGGGCCGCATAGCCCCAGCTTTGCTCCCGCGCGGCGACCAACTCGGCGACGACCATGGCGTCATCGGCCGCCGTCGTCTCGCCGACAACGGTGAAGTGGCCACCGTCGAAGGCGGACACGGTCGGATTCCTGCCGTCGCCACCCCCCGGCTCAGGGGGATGCACGGCGACGAGCCCGGTTGCCCCGACGACCCGCCGCTTGAAGCCCCTGCCCTCCAGCACCTTCTGAACGCCGCGCAAGAAGCCGTCCTCATTCGGCAGAGCCCCGGCCTTGCACGCGAGAAGCACGACCAGACTGCCGTCAGGCCGTCCACCGAGGAGTCCCGTGTCCACGGCCACGTCCACAAACCCCTCAGGCCCGACCCCGACGGCACCGATCGAGTCGACGTCGAGCCGGCCAGAGGTCTCGTTGCCGTGCAGGCTGAAGATCGTTGTGGAGTCGTCGTCCAAGCCGTCGATGTGGACCGGCAACACCTTGTTGCGAGCCGTGTCCCTGAGCAGCACCGCGTTCGCGCGATGCCTCATCCCGATCCACCGGTGGCCGTGGGTGCCTTCCAGGAAGAGCGTGCCGACGTCCTTGCCGTCACGCTGGACCAGCCTCTTCGTCACCTGTCCTGGGGTGAACCTGCGGATCCGGCCCTGCGAGTCGGTCCCGGACACCCACAGCACCTGACTCGTGTCCGGCAGGTCCCCGTGCGACAGGGTGCCGGGAACATGCGGGTCCAACGTTGTGAGCTGGCTCGGGGTGAGAGTCGTGCCCTCCCACAGCTTCGTGCCGTCAAACGCACCGAGCAGATCAGCCACGTGCTGAGCGAGAACGCGGTCCGCCCCGTCGATCGTCCAGGTGGTCCGGGTCTCGACCCGGTCGGCCACGCCGAGTTCGACGGCCACCTCGGCGTGGGCATGAGCGCCGCTGTCCTCGACGCGAAGCAGCTGCACCCGCAACACGTCACCGCTGTCCGGCAGCACGACGCCCTGGTTGAACAGCTCCTCGACGCCTCGTTCGAGGCGCTTCCAGAAGGTGCTCTGTTCGTTCCTGTCCCGCGTTTTGAAGTTCGTGCGAACCCGCAGGGTGATCTCCCGCACCCAGACACCCGGCCGCACCTCGATCCGGCGCACGTCGTAGTTGACCGGGCCGCGGTCGTTGCTCGCCCGCACCTCGTTGACCGGCGCGCTGGACCGGACCATGTCAAGCGAAGTCAGCAGATCGAACGGCGCCTCGTTCGCGACGTCCCGGCCGGGCTCCACGACCCGATCGCCGCCAGGCAACTCAGTGATCGACGGGCCGCGTGCGGACAGAGCCTGAGCATCCGGCACGGCGGTCACCGCGGAGGACACGGCCGTCGTCTCCACAGTGGCTTGGGCGTCATCGATGCCGGCTCCGCCCAACTCCTCGCCCTCGCTCGCCACTGCGGTCGACGGGACCTGCTCGGAGCTGACCACCTGGTCCCCGTCCCATCCGCCGGGCACGGAGGAGATGTTGGTGGTGCCGCCGTACACGACGGTTCCGATCTTGGGCATTTCGTACGCCTTGCCCTCGATCGCCGACGTCAACGACGGATCGACACTGGCGGTAGCGCGGGCGGCCCTCGCCCGGTCGACCGAATGCCGTTCGAACCAGCCACTGATCCCCCGTTCGGGAATCACGGACTCGGCCGAGATCGGCTCTTCACCCTCGGGCGTCAATCGAATGAGCTCGCTGGTGAGCATTCGGCGCAGCCTGTCCGCCGCGATCTTGGCCCGCCTCGCGCCCTTGATGACCGCCTTGTCCGATGACAACGCAAAGGCATCCATGCGTCCATAGCCGACGACGCTGACACGCGGAAGAGGGAGTCCGTCCGCCTTGTTCTCCACGGCCGACTCCGCGACGGCTCGAATGAAGTTCTCCGCCACGTCGAAGTCGTCGATCTGCCCCGTGGACAAGTTGACGTACAGGTCCACCGAAGGGACCTTCCTCACGTCCGACAGGCGCAGCGACGCCGACATCCACAGTGGCACCAACGTGACGGGCCGCCGGTGCTCCTTGCGCTCGTAGTCCCAGCTCGACCGCCCTGTCACTGCGAACCGGCCGCGTGCGAGGTCGCCCAGGCGGACAGCGGTCCACGTGTCTGCGCGCTCATCGAACTTGCGATCCGTGATCGTGCGCACCCCGGGCAGTACCTTGGGGTCTGAAGCCACGTACGCCAGCACCGCCGCGACGATCAAGTCCGGACGCAAATGCCGCCGGGACGCCCTCTCGTCCAGTAGCACCAGATCCAGGTCACCGCTTCTGCTGGCGACGTCATGGCGCAGCTCATCCACAAGTTCGCGGATCAGGTCAAGGGTGGCCGCCCGGTCGTCGAGCGGGATCTTGGCATAACCGAAGCGAGGTTCTCCCGGCGCGTACCGCCAGTCGGCGATCGCGGCCGCGACCAGCTCCACAACCACAGCATCGTCGTCCTCGACAGTCGTGGCACCGAAAGTCCTCAGGTGGCCGCCATCCTTGATGTAGATGGCAGAGCTGCCGCCAACGGCCATCACGGACGAGGACGCCACGACACGACGGCGACGGCCGTCCCGCCTGAGTGCCGCCTCGAAGTCGTACGCGAACCCTCCCTGCTTCCGCAGAGCTCCCGCCGAACACGCGAGCAGCAGTACCAGCCCGTCCTGCGGCACATCGCGCACAGCATCGACGACCGGATCCAACTGTGCGGCCGCCGCGCCGTTGAGAAACACACCGCCGATGCCCTCCGCGTAGAACTCGCCCCGGTTCGGCGTGGCGTGCCAGGTGAACACCCGTGCGTCCGCGGAATCCAGTCCGGGCACCACGACCGGCAGAATTCGACGGCTGTTCCGCTCCTTCAGGAGATCGGAGTTCCCGCCCATCTCGCAGAGGTAGACCGTGTTGGCGCGTCGTGGGTTGCCCACCCACACATCGCTTTGCACGTCATTGGTGACTCCGGTGAAGCTTGCGCCCACCACCTGCCCGTTGAACCTCAACGGGCTCGACAAAAGCTGCCGTGGCAGGACCTTGCGAACCCGGTTGGCGTAGTCGGTGGTGTCGAGGAAGACCAGCCCGGAGCGCGCCGGGATGTCCGCGTACGCCAGGTTCCGCCATCCGCCATCCGGGCGCTGCCTGTCCAGCCCCAGCAGATTGCCCTGGGTCAAACCGAAACCCAGCTCGTTCGTGACCGGCGTTACGGGGCCGGCCTGGACGCCCAGCAAGTCGAGCAACCGCAGGGCGATGGTCGCGAACGAATCATCGGATCGCCACCTCAAGCGCTCCGGCGGTTCGACGGACTCGGGACTTTCCACCGTGACGCAGAAGTCCGCATCCGACGGCACATCGGCACGGACAACCTGCAACCGCAACTGGTCACCACTCTCCGGGAGCCGAAAACCTCGGTTGAACTCCAAGTTGACGGCGTTCAGCAACGTCACCCAGAAACCGCCCGACTCCCTCCTCGCCGTGCCCGCGCCGAAAGTCAGGTACATCTTGAGAGTGAACTCCCGTACCCACTTCCCCGGCTCGACCTCGATCCGGCGAACCACGTGGTTGACACCGCCCTGGTCCTCGCGGTTCTGAGCGCGGACTTCGTTCACCGGCGCGTGTGGCCTCAGCATGTCGATCGCGCGCTCGGCAACCGGTTCGAACTGGGCTTCCGCCACCTCGTCGAGACCGAGACCGGTGCGCGGCGCCGGCTGCGACTCGGAGGGATCCTTCTCAGCATTAGCCGTCGAGCTCTCAGGAGCGCCCGACGGGTACTGGATGACGAGCCGGACCCTCGTCCCGGTCCGGGTCTGGTCTTCGGTCGGTTCCGCGAACAGGGACGCGGCATCGACGACAGGTCGGGCCGGTGACGGCTTGCCGTCGACCGGGTCGAACGCAGGCGCCGCGTCCGGCTCGAGGTCGGCCGGAGCGGGATACAGGTCCGGCCGGAGCGGGGAAGCGAGCAGGTCTTGTTCCTCCTGCGGGTGGCTGAGGTCCAGTCGCAGCCCCGGCATGGACAGCGCGGAAGCGTCCGCCTCGTCGAAGTCCTGATCGGACAGTTCCGCGTCGTCGTCGGAATCGCTTGGCACATCAGGGATGTCGATGTCGCCGGTGTGCAACGGTCCGGGCTTGACACCGTGACCGCGGTAGCTGCTGGACGCGGGCTCGGCGACCGTCCCCAGCGCGTTGGCGGTTCGCTCGATCGTGAACAGGTTGCGAGGCTTCAGCGCCGCGTGGTCCCGGGAGAAGCCGGCGGTCATCACGCCCGCGTCGCTGTGGACCCTCGACTGGTGCGCCTCGGCCCGGAACACGGACCGCTCGTCCCGGTACTCGTCGGGCAGACCCAGCAGGTGGCCGATCTCGTGGGCGTACGTCGCGTCGTTCGCGTACGCCCACCACCTCGACGTGGTGGACTTGAAACGCGACGTCGTGTCGACGATTTCGATGATGTGGTGCGCGTCTTCTGGGTTGTCCACGAACTGGACCGTGACGTGGAACTGATCACCCGATGGAAGCCGGTTGCCCTGGTTGTAGAACCGGTTCACGCCGTGCAGCGCGCAGCGTTCGAGTTCGACGACATCCGTCGCCGAGGTGTCAGGAGCCACGTTGAGGTGGATGCGGACCGTGAAGTCCTGGACGGTGGTGTCACCGACCTGGAACCTCCTCCGGTCGTACCGCACGTCGGTGTGGAAGTAGCCAAGCGCTCCCCTGGCCCGCTTGATCGCGTTCTTTTCCTCCACCCTGCGGATCGCATCCCGCATGCGCGCCGGGAGCTGGTCGAACGCACGCCTGCGGTCGAGGTCCTGGACTTCGATCTCGCTGAGCGGCTCCCGCCCTGCTTGCTTGGCCTCCAGCTCGCGCAGGCCGGCGTCGGTCAGCACATCGCGTTCGTAAATGCCCGTTGCGTGAGGCCCGGTCATGATGCTCATCAGGCTCGGAACCGACTCGGCACGAGCCGGGACGCGAAAGACGTCGACCTGCCGCCCGTCGACGAGCGAGACGGGGGCGAGCTCCCTGCCGCTGCGGATGTCCTGCTCGCTCACCGGGTTCGACGGCTCAAACCACTCTGCGGTCACCGCCTCGCTGTTGAACCACGTGTCGTCGTCGAGCACGGAGTGGTCGACCGACACGACCTTGCCCACCTCGACGGGGGTCCTGACGATCGGAGCCGAGGCAGCAGCCAACTGCCTGGAGACGTCCTTCACCGCCTGGAGTGCGAGCTGGTAGTCGAACTCGGAGTTCGCGACCCAGTTCGCCAGTGGTGTGTTCCGCTTGAGCACGCTCTGCCGGTCGGACTTCGTCGGCGCCGGAGGCGGAGTCGTCAGGCCCTTGTGGCGTTCCAGGACCCGCTCCCGCACCAGGCGGTCCCATTCCGCACGAGCTGCGGACCGGGCCGCGCGGGTGCTCGCCACGGTTGCACGGGCCTGCTTGAGCTTCTCCTCGAGCTCCTCCCTGGTGTCCGGCTCCGCTACCGGTTCTGGTGTGGGAGGGGGAGCGATGATCTCGTCGTCCGACCACTCGTCGGGGGCCGGCGACGACTGCGGCGACAGCGACTGCGGCGACGCGACCGGCCGGTAGCCGACGTGACCGTTGTCGTCGTACTGCTCGAGGTGCAGCGGTTCGGTGTTGCGCGCGTCCCGGTCGAACGGGGTCAACGTGGTCCGCCGACCGCCGCGGGTGATGATCAGGTCGCGGTCCAGCAGGGTGGCGATCAGGCGACCCACGAAGTCGTATGCGCGGACAGCCTGCTCCTCTTCCTCCCGCCTCCGGTCCGCGTCACGCCGGTCGACGGTCTCGTTCTGCTCCGCGCTCGGGGTGAAGTCGCCGGGCACCGGCTCCTTCTCGTCACTCAACCGGTCCGGCACGTACTCGGCGGACAGGTCGCCCGTCAGCGGCGCCCAGTTCCGGTGCTGCACAACGGCGTTGATCAGGTGCCCGTTGCTGAACGGGCTGTGCACCGTGTAGCGCACCAGCGGCTGACTCCCGATTCGGGCAGCCTTCAGCTCTGCTGTGGTCTGCGCGATGGCCGTGGCGACCACGGCCGCGCGCAGGATCCTCGCAATCGTCCTCACATCGGCCGGGTCGAGTGCCTTGGTCACCGCGTCGAAGAGGCTCCCGTCGGCGATCGGCGGTTCGGCCGCCAGCACCTGGTCGCGCAACGCGATGAAGGTGCGCACGAGCGTGGTCGCCTGGTCGGACGTGGCCACGTTGAAGGCGTTGAGCACCATGTCCTCGGGGCGGAGCCCGGTCTGGATCCCCTTGAGCAGCGCGGAGACGCGGGTGGAGTATTCGGCGGCCGTGCCCTCGCCGAGCCACATGGCGTTCGTCGGCGGAACCCACCGCTGCACCGTCGCCATGTCGACGTCCATGTCGACGTCCATGTCGACGTCCATGTCGACGTTCGCATCGACGTTCGTGGCGACGTTCGCGTCATCTTCCGAGTCGCTGTCAGGGACGACGACCTGGATGACGTTGGCAGCAGTGCGGAGTCGCAACTTCCGCGGCCAGAGCGGATCGGCGAACTCCTCCGGATCTTTCCGGAAGGCGAGCCGGTAATTGCCGAGCGATGTTCCGTGCTGCAGTGCCCGCTTCGCGCCATCCCCGAAGAACTGGTTGCGCACCGAGGCCAGGCCGACATGGGTTTGCGGGATGCTCGCCTTCGACCCACCTGCGCCCTTGCGGATGCGGTTGAGATCGGTCGCGATGGCACCTGACAGGAAATCGGTCAGGAAGGCCTTGCCACGCAACGGATGCTGTTCGACCGCTGCATCCAGTGCGTGCCGCTCCCGCTCCCTCCGGTTGCGCTTGTAGTACGTCGCCAGTTCGGCGGCGAAGCGCTCGTTGAGACGATCAGCCAGCTGCCCGAACTCCGCTGCGGCGGCGCCGAAAGCGATCTGGTTGCCGTCGACCAGCAACACCGTGGCGTCGAAGAACAAGTTCGGTTCCGGCGAGTACGGGAGCAGAGGATGCGTCTGGGCCAGCCGGCCTCGGACGATCATGTCCTCGGCCATGTGGTCCGCAAACTCGTCGGCGCTGTCCGCGCGGTACCCGCCCGCCATGAGCAGTGGGCGGGTGGGGAGGGAGATCGAGTCCCGAACCGCGTCTTGGAAGTGGCTGAACACGTGGGCACCCGACGGCACCCGACGGGAACCCTTGTCGAAGTCCTGGACCGAGATGTACGGGTGGCGGCGCTGGCCGATGAACGCCGCGACGAGGTCCTTCGTGGCGTCCGACGCCAGCGTCTTGTTGCGCATGTCTCCGGGCGGGAAGTCCTTTTTGAACGACGCCCGCGTGACCGCGACCGGCCGGGGGATGGCGGCGACGAGCTCGGGCGCCACCCCCATGAACTCGTTGAGCTTCTTGGTCGTTTGCTTGGTTTCCTTCGCGTTCACGCCGAACACGAACGCGACCCGGTCCCGCATCCCGTCCGGGACGCCGTCCATGATCTGGTCGACCACTTCGGCGATCCTGTGCGCTTCCTTCACGCCGACGACGATGTTGACGACATAGGCCAGCGGCCAGTCGTTCAGGACGCTCTTCGCCAGCAGCTCCTCGTGCTCGGCTTCGGTCATGGTCGACGCCGCCGTGCTGCCCACCAGGCGGTCGAACATGTCGTTGACGACAGTGCCGTCGTCGTAGTCCCGCGAGCGCGGGGTTCCGGACATCTGCCGTTCCCCGGCGTCCCGCTCCTCCTCATCGGCGATGGACGTCAGGTCGCTCATGGAGTCATCGACGTCCATGTCCGTCATCGCGATGTCCACCGCGGCAACGGTCAGCTCGCCGTCGCCGACCCGTGCGCGCTTCTGCGGCACGGAGGCCTCATCACCCTCATCGCGACGACGCTTGAACAACGTGCCCTCGATGGTGCCGTCGTCAGTGGAGGTCGTTCGACCGTGGTCAGCCGGTGCCGGTGCCGGCGCCGACTCGGGGACCCGGTGCAGGTTGCCGGACGCATCGGAGGACGAATCGGAGTAGTTGCCGACGGACGTGTTCTCGTGCCCGATGGCCTTGGCGTTGAGCTGGACGACCTCCAGTTCGTCGTCCGCGACCGGGCCGAGGCGCTGCACGCCATGGCCGTCGTCGATGAGCTCGATGGCGTCGCTGTCGGCCACGAGGGTGGCCGGCTCCGCGTCGACGGCGAGGTCCAGGAGGCCTGGGGGCACCTCGGGGATGTCGATGTCGGGGTCACCGGTCTGCGGCGGCCCTGGATCGACGTGCTGGTAGTTCGACGAGCTGGGTTCCGGCAGCGTGCCCAGGGCGTTCGCGATCGACTCGAGCATGAACACGTTGCGGGGCTTGATCGCGACGTTCGGACCGAGCACGCCCGCCGTCATCAAGCCGCCGTCTTCGTGGACCGCCGACGCCGCACGCCGCCGCCGCAGAGCCGACTTCTTGTCGAGGTACTCGTCGCGCAGGCCCATCAGGTGGGCCAACTCATGGGCGAGGACCGCCTCGTTCGCGTGGAGCCACCAGTTCTCCGCGTTGGTCCCGAAGCGCGACTTGCTGGCGACCACCCGAATGCTGTGGTGCGCGTCGGCCGGCTGCTCCACGAACTGGACGGTCACGTGGAACTGGTCGCCGGACGGCGTTCGATTGCCCTGGTTGAAGAAGCGGTTCGTCGCGCGCAGCACCCGCCGCTGGAGAGCCACGAGCTGGTGGGGTATGACCTCGACAGGCACATCCAAGTGCACCCGCACGGTGAAGTCCTGGACCGTGGTGTCGCCGACTGCGAACCGGCGGCGATCGAAGGCAATGTTGGAGTAGTAGTACTTGAGCCCGCCAGGCGCACGCCCGGGCGCGCGCTTCTTCTCCTCCTCCTCCTCGATCGACACGACGGAATCCACGTCCGCGGTGTAGTTGTCCTGGTCACGCCTCGGCACCAGTTCGCTGTGAACATCCACGAACCGGCCGGTCACCACCGAAACCGGCGCGTTCACACGGGCGCGGTGGATGTCCAGCTGGCTCACCGGGTGCTTCGGTTCGAACCAGTCCGCCGTCGGCGCATCGCTGAACAGCCAGGTGTGGTCGTCCAGCACCGACTTGCGCGGCGCGTCGTTGTCGGCATCGGGCATCACCGGGGCGGAATCCGCGTTGGCGATCGCGACCATGAGCTGTTGGGACGCGATCTGGAAGGACAACTTCGCGTCGTCGTACAGCTCCTGCGCCTTGGTGAGCCGCTCGTTCAGGTCCGGGTTCTGCTCCAGGACCCGGCGGGTGTCGCGGGCCCCCGGCACCTTCGGCGGCGTGGTGAAGTCCTTGCGACGCCGCAGAACGCGGTCAAGCACCAATTGCCGGACCTCTGCGCGAACCTCGAGAAGCTCGGCATGCACGCGTGCGTACTCGGCACGTGCCACCTGGAGTTTCCGCTCGGTCTCCTGCTCGGTGAGGGGCTGGGTCTCCGGTTCTGCGAACGGATCGGCGCCGAAGTCCAGTTCGCTGAGCTCGGAACCCGCGTCTTCGAAGGTGAGCAGGTCACTGACGGGAGGTAGCTCGGGCACGCTGAGGGGTCCCTCGACCTCCGTCGCGGTCGTGCGGCGCGGCATCAGCCGGTGCGCGGTCTGCGCGGCGTAGTCGGCGGCCGCCGACGTTGTCCCGTCGTTCAGCTTGTCGTCGTGCAGCAGCAGGGCAATGTTGTCCCTGAGCATGATCAGAACGTCGCGGTACGCGATGTCCGCGGTCGAGTTCGACCTGGCCGGCCGTGGCATGAGCGCGGCCACGAGTTCGTCGGCCTCGGTGACCAGTTCCGTCCGGTTGTGCAAGCGGTGCAAGGTGGTGCGCGCGTTGTCATAGCCAGTCCTGAGCGCGGCCACCGCAACGTTGTCGAGCAGCTGTCCGTCGGGGGTGCTGATGCCCGCCAGCGTGTTGCGCGGGAGCTGCGCCGTGCCCTCGCGGTTGTCCGGTTCCCGCCTCCGGGACGGGACCGGGCGGGTGTTGTTGAACTCCTGGATGCGCTCGTCCAGCGCGACCTTCGCCTCCCACCACGCCGTGCGCGCGGTGTCGGCCAGGCTGCGGGCGGCTGCGATCTTCGCCGCGAGATCGGCACGCAGGTGTTGGAGGCGGTCGACGTCGCGAATGGCTTGCTCGACGAACTCCCCCATGAGCTCGACGTCCGCTTCGGCCAGTGCCACCTCCGCGTTGGCGTTGCCGAGTGATTCAGCGAGTTCCGCCCGCCCGGCCCGAACAGCCTTCAGGTCCTCTGCCAGCCGGTCCATCAGCCAGCTCGTGTCGTGACCGTCGGTCATCTCGACGTACAGGTCGCCGAACTGGAGGTCGATGTCGCCCTCCTGCTCGGCGAGCTGGCGCATCCGTTCATCATGCCGCTTCTTGACGGCGTCCAGCTCGGCGAGCGCGGCCGTCCTCCGGTCCAGCGCCCGTGCGAGATCCAGGTTCGCGACGCGGAGCGTCTCCTCGAGCAGCGCCCGCTCCGCCGCGTCCGCATTCACCCGGTCGTCGAAGGCGCGTTGGGCCTGCTGAACCTTGACCTCCAGCTCCCGCCACGCGTCGCTGGCCGTCTTGACGGCGGCCTGCGCGGCGTTGACCTCGGGGGTGACCTCGACACCGTCCAACGCGCCGGCCAGCTGGACCTCGCTGACACGGATCTGGCTGGACTCGAACGTGGTCACCTCGAAGACGGCGACCCTGCCGTCCACCTCGGCGACCACCCGGTGCTCGACGTCATAGGTCACGACACCGGTGCGACCCCTGTCACCGGTTCCTTCCAGACGGGCCGAGCCGACGTCACCACTGATGCCGTCGGCGTCCTCCAAGTTGGTGGTTCCGGCGAGGTCGCCGAGCCGGACGCCGGGGTCGCGAACCGGCTCATCCTTGGCCGTGTTGCCGGCCACCTCGGCGTTGACACCGAAGGCCGTCTCCACACCCTCCGCTGCCTTGAACTCGCTGCCAATGCCACTGATCAGCGACTGCGGGTTGGTCGAGGTGACGTCGTCGCTCAGGGCGGTCAGCCTCGGCCGGATCAACCTGGAGTGCAACGAGAGCTTGGCGTGCTTCCCCGACAGCAACGCCGTCTCGTGCAGATCCGGCAGGTGCAGGCCGCCACCGGTCGACTCGATCAGGTGGGTGCGCAAGGCCTCAGCACCGAGCCCGGACATAACCGTGTTGACCAGGCCCGTGGCCGCGTGGAGCGCGGCATTGCTCAAGCCTGCGGCCTTCAGGGCATCCAGCCCGGCCTGGCGCAGCTCCTCCGAGCCGATCGCGGTCTGCGGGTGGACGGTGCCGGGCAGCTGGACGCCTCCGTTTTTCCAGTCGTCGAGCGCCTCCGGCGTGCCTGCCCGCGAGCTGATCTCGAACTTCCGCCACGATTCCGGCGTGGTGAACGTCGGCTTCGCCGGCTTCGACGACTGGTCGTCGGCCAGCACCCGAACGAGCACGTCCTCGTCCAGGGTCACCGACACGGTGCGGCCGTCCGGCAGCGTCACCGCCAGCTCGAACTCCATCGGCACGGTGTAACGGGCGGTCGGCCCGTCCGACTCGAGGACGTGCACGTCGAGCGCGGTGTGAGCGATCGTGTTCGACACAGTGCGCGACTGTGAGGCACCGGTAGCCAGGTTCGCGGTCGTGTTGGCCTTGGGGCCGGACGGCGAGTTTTCCGGAACCGCGCCGAACAGAGCACGGACGGTGGCACTCCGCGACCTGGTCGTGGCCTTGGTGTCCGCGTTGCGGAGGAAGTCGACCAGGATGTTGTTCATCTTGATGCCGTCGTTGACGACGTCGACGAACTTCGGCTTGCCCGTCTTGGCCTTCAGCAGCACCGGGAACGAGTCGCGGCCGATGAACCTGGGGTGGTGGGCGACCAGCGGGACTCCGCCGTCCAACGCGCTGTCCATCAGCGCGCGGACCGACTCGCGGTCGGTCAGGTCGACCAGGCGCTGGAGGTTGTTCATCGCGTCGTCCAGCAGCTCGGCCGGGACGAGCTTCCCGCCCATCCGGTCGAGCTTCTCCCGGAGCTCGTCCACCAGCGGGGCGAGGTTCGGCAGCTTCTCGTAGACGCCGAACCCCAGTGAGCTGGGCTCGCCCTCGCGCATGGTCGACGGCGGCTCGAGCTTACCGTTCTCGGCCCATTCGCGCGGCTCGGCCTCGGGCAGCAGGCCCAGCTCACGCGCCTGCTCCTCGCTCACCCGCAGGAACACCGCACCGGGCAGCACGACGTGGACGCCGTCACGGCCTTTCTCGCGGCTGTGGAAGATCGTGCCGACACGGCTCTCGGCCACGATGTCGACGTCGGCGTCCACCTGGATCAACACGGTGCGGCCGGTGCCGGGAACGTTGCGCTTGCGCTCACCCAACCCGGTCCGCTCGAGGACCTTCGTGGAAGTCCTGCGCCACGACAGGAACTTGTTCGACAGTGCCGCGCCGCCGCGCCCGATGGTCGGGCCGCCGGCGCTGTTGTCCGGGGACGCGATCAACACGGTGCCCCAGCTGAAGTCCCACCCGGTGCTCTTGGCCTTCGTCGAGCCCGCCTTGTAGCCGCCCACCGACGAGAACTCCATCGCGGTGTTGTCCGAAATGGACACCAGCTTCGGGTTGACCAGGGCCATCTTCAGGCCCAGTGCGCCGACGCGATCCTCCAGCCGGCGGTTGTACTTCAACAGGTTCTCCTGCAGGCCACCGTTGACCGCGCGGCTCAGGTTCGACTTGATCTGCTCGGGAGCGAACATCTGGTCCGCGGCCCTGCGCGCCGGTGAGCCCGGCAGCGCCAGCACGCTGTCGCCGCCGGCTGCGTTGGTCAGCGCGTCCAACGCCGCCTTCTCCAGATCCGCCGCGCCCGTGAAAGCCTCGACGTGCAGCCATTCCGTGACGACACGCTGGCCTTCGGGCACAGTCTTCGCCCCGAGGATGAGGTCCTTGATCGACGGCTTGTCCGCAAGCGGGGCCGGCGCGCTCGGCTCACCCGGCTTGAACTTGCCGGGGTCCTCGGTGAACACGGAGCTGTCCGGCAGGAACAGCTCGATCCTGCCCTTGAGCCGGTCGAGCTCGACGACCTCGTGGCCGGTCTCCTCCCCCCGCGAGGCGGTCCTCGTCCTGGCGACCGTGGTGACCTCGGGGATGTGGCTGCCCGGCCGGCCGGGCGTCAACCGGCGAAGCCACGCCTTCCGGCGCGAGTAGGTCTCGACGACGACCTCGTACTCGATCTCGCCACTGAACCGGTGGCTCGTCGAGCTGCCCGCGTTGACCATGAAGTTGATCGAGGCAGGGCCGAACGAGTTCGAGTACGTCGTGCTGCTGTTGTACTTGATCGCCATGTTCGGCACGACCACGAGCGACGAGCTGTCCGGCATCGTCGGGATGATCAGCCGGGCCTCCGGGCCAACGGAGTACGAGACCTCCCTGCTGCTGCTGGCCGAGATCTTCGCTTCGCGGGTGTCCGACGTGCGGACCACCCGGTCCGCCACTTCGCCGTCGTACACCACGTTCGCCGGCTTCGCCCGGAGCGTCACCCGCACGTAGTCGTTGGTGAACGTCCCGCGCCGCTTGAACACCATCGGGATGCCGCTCTTGCTGAACAGACTGTCGCCCTGGGACTTCAACGCGGCCGGCGACAGACCGGTGTCCAGGATCCGCTGGTTCGTCAGCATCTCGGTGAACTCGGCGTAGTCGTGGCCGGGCCGCTTCTTGCCGTCCGACGGCTTGTTCCAGGTCGGCAGGAACTTGTCGAACCCCTTGATGCCCTTGAGCACCGTTTCGATCTGTTCCTTGACCTCGGCGATCTTGTCGAGCCGGCCGAACTTCGCGTTGCCACTCGCGAGCTCGTCGCCGAGGTAGGGCGGCAGGAAGCGCGGCTTGTCGTCGGCGGGCGCGTGGACCTCGGGGTCCGCGAAACCATCAGGAACCGCGAACCCGTGTTTCCGGGCCTCGGTCAGCTGCATCCGGACGATGCCCTCGACCGGCACCGCGATGTCCTCGCCGTCCGGCGTGCGCACGTGCACGGTCGCCCGGACGGTGTAGGCGGCGGTGCGGCCCTTCACGTCGGTGCCGATCTCGTGCTTGCCGGACGCGCCGGCCGGGGTCGACTCGTTCGCGGTCACGCCCGCGCTCACGCCGATCAGCGCGGCGCCACCCACGGGTCCGATGGTCCCGCCGCCGCCGAAGGTCGCGGAGACGCCGATGCCCTTCTTGGAGGTCGGTGAGGTCGTCACGCCTCTGGTCGAGGCATCGTGCAACGCCAGCGTGGCACTCTCGTAGTCGTCGAGCAGTCGTGCCTCGCGGATCACGGCCTTCATCTGCACCGCGGCGCCGTGGCTGCCGTGTGGACTGATGATGTCGGGCGACGTCACCCAGTGGTCCAGCATGCTCGGGAATTCCTTGGCGATGTTCGTCGCGCTGAGGAAGTCCTTGAGCGTCGTGCGCCCTGGCGAGCCGATGCGTGTGACAGAAGGGTGCAACCTGGCTGCGACCTCGTCGAACTTGTCTCCGACGTGGGTGATCGCCTCGCCCATCAACGTGATCAGCTGACGGCTGGTGTCCTCGTCAAGGCTGCGCCACGAGGTGTCCGTGCCCTCGGGCAGCGTGTTCTTCTTGTCCGGCACGTGCAGTGTGACGGTGTGGTCCAGAGACAGCGCTTCCAGCGTGACGGACTGCTCGGTGCCGTCGGCCCGTTCCGGCTGGTTCGCGGTAAGCAGCTGTCCTCGGTCGTCGACCACCCGCACGGACCACTTCACGGGCACGTCGGCCTGGTTCGCGTTCCCGCCGGGGAAAAGGCCGCGGAAGGTCTGCGTGCCCGTCGACACGGACTGCGACACGGCGGGCGCCCCGAGCGGGGTCCGCACACTCAGCGAACCGGTCGGGCCGACGCCGGACAGGAACGTGGCGGTCGCACTCAACTCGCCGCCGGTGGCCAGCGTGGTCGACGCCGACACGCTCTTCGGGTCCAGCGCGCTGAAGTCGACGTTGTGTTCCGGACTCACCCCCTCCTTCGACGTCGGGTTCTCGGGCACGTCGAGCTCGGCGAGCACGGTCGCCGCATACCACTTGTTGCCGACGCGGACCTGGAACTCGCGGCCGTCACCCAAGAACGACTCGAACTCGCCGTCGGTGTCCACGTTCCTGGTGATCGCGACGAGCCCGTCGACCTCCGCACCGCCGAGCGCTTTCGTGACCAGGCCCGCGACCCGTGCACCGATCTTGTCCTCGGTGGTGGCCTTGACCAGGCCCAGGGCCCGGTTGTTCCGGACGTGCTCCGGCACGTCCACGAACTCCGCGAACTCAACCGCCGGCTCCTCGTGACCGTCCGGAGTCGTGACGACGAGCCGCGGAACGAGCCCTTCCGCCGGCGACTCGCTGTCACGCCGTGCCACGTCCAGCGGGGCCGTGAGCATCTCCGACACCGAAGGGCCGTCGCCACCCAGACCTGCGCCGAGCGTGATGCCAGCGGCATGCGCTTCCTCGTTGAGACGCTGTTCGACGGCGTCCAGGTCCGCCGGGTCGATTCCCCACTCGCGCAGTGCGACAGCCGCCCTGTGGAAGTTCCAGCGTGCCTGCGTGAGATCCGCGCGGACCTCTTCCTCGCGCTGCGAGATCGCGAAAGAGTCGGGTGCTCTGGTCGAGACCACGGCCGAGTCGATTCGGGCCACGGTGTCCTGTGCGAGCCCGTAGGACCTGCGCAGCGCGAAGTATGCGGCTTTGAAGTCCGACCACGCCTCGACGGCGTTGCCCGGGAAGCCTTCCGGCCGCTTGCTGACGTTCGGAGTCTTGCTCTCGTCGCGCAGAAGCACCAGTGCGTCGTCGATGAAACCGGAAGCTCGCGGCCGCGCCAACAACTTGACGTGCCTGGGCGGGACTGTGAGGACGGTGATCGGCCCGTCGTTCGCGACATCACTGATCGCCAGGGGGACGTTCGCAGCGGGCTGCAGCACTGAACGCAAAGCGTCGACAACGCGCCGCCTGCGACTGGCCCCGTTCTGAGCACCACCACCATGAACCAGCAAGTTCGTCTGGCCGGTGACGACGACGTGCCTGACGAACTCGTCGATGTCGGGCGAGTCCACCAGCTCGCCGTTCTCGTCGAACTCCACGACCAGGGTCATGTGCCGCGGCCGCTCGTCAACCAGCTGCCCGCCCACTTCGTCTGCGAACCTGGCTCGCCGGGGGCGCTCGACGACGGCCGGGATCTCGGGTGTGGGGGCGGTCCTGGTGCCGTCGACGGTGACGAAGACCCGATCGGTACGGGTCGGACTGTCCAGCACCGTGATGGTGAGGTCGACGTCGCCTCGGCCGATGCGCTCGCTCGCGTCGAGATCGGCCTGGATGCCCATCAGATGGTCGTCGATCATCAGCCTGAGCATCGCCGCCATGGCTGCCCGGCGATCGCGGCCCAGCTGCGGACCGCCACCCTCGACGAAGATCGCGGGCATCGGAAGTCCCGCGCGGGAGCGGGCGACGATCGAGCCGGCGATCTGCTCAGCCTGCGTGTTCAGCCGTTCGACGTCCTCGAGAACGACACCGTCTTCGACGAAGCCGTACGACACGGGCCGCTCAGTCCCGGGGATCTGCGGGTACGTGTCCTGTGCGGGTACGAGCCGGCCGTGGTACGGGTGGATGGCCGCGTCGGGCTGGTCGATGTCGAAAACCAGCATGTCCAGCAGCTCGATCATCGGGCTGTTCGTGCGGTTCGCGGGCAGCCACATGCCGGCGACCTTTCCCGCCCGGCTGGTGTCGGCCGCGACAGCCGCGACGGCCGCTCGCAGGACCAGGCCCGGCTCCTGGTGCCGGTTTGCCAGCTCGACCGCGTCGTGCAGCGGAAGTTTGCCGCCCGTGTCGACTCCTCGGCGCAGGAGAGCGCGGATCCGCAACGCGAGATCCAGGGTGCCCGCCGTGTCGTCCGGCGTGATCGGGCTGTCCTGTGGCGGAACGCCGACCGAGTCAGCAGGCGAGAGCTGCACCCGCACCGCGAGCTCGGCAGCCCGCTCGCGCAGGGTCCGCTCGCCATGGGTGTCCAGCTTGAAGTCGTCCTCGTTCGCCTGCAGCGAGGCCAGGCCGGGCTCGGGATGGAAGCTCGCCTCGGCGAGCAGGCCACGCTCGGTCCGCCGCGCCTCTGGCACGATGGCGAGCCACTTCTCCGCCGCTGCCGACAGCTTCACCGCGCCGGGAGCACGTTCCGGCAGGGTGACCGTGCGGAGCGCAGCACGCCACGCGGGCTTGCGAGCGAGCGTGATCACCGCCGCTTCCAGGACGACGGCCGCGCGGGGATGGTCGTGGAGCGCCGCCTCGACGCCCGCGATGTCGAGATCCCCTCGCGCGCGCAGGCCGCGGGCGAAGGTTTCCACGACCTCGCCGACGAGTGTGTCCAGTTCCTCCCGGGTCGGCACCTGCTCGGGTGGCTTCGGCGCGACATTGTGCTCGACGCCGTGGGCGACCAGTGGCTGGTCGAACTCGATGGCGGCGTAGATCGCCGAGTCTTCAGCCGTTCGGGGCCGGCCCGTGCGGGCACTCTCGACCAGCTTCTTTTCGTAGGAGCCTGCGAACACCCTGCCGTTGCCCCGCGTGGCGACGATCACCGGAGGCGCGGTGGTCGCCTGCGGCGAGGCGACCTTGAACCCCTGCTCGGTGTCGGCGGCGCCGGTGAAGGACGCCATGTCGCGCAGCGCGTACTCGCCGGTCGCCACGACCCCGCCGAAGCGCCGGAGGACCTCCGCACCGAGGATCGCGCGGGCCAGATCGCGCTGTTCGTCGAGCTCGTTGTCGAGCGCGGCCCGGTACAGCTCGTCGGCGTCCATGGGCGACTCGGTGCTAAAAACCTCGTCGACGTTGACGAGGTGGAAACCCCGGTCGCGCGCGTTCTGCAGCATGGCGCGGTACACCTGGAGATGTCCGGTGTCCAGCGACCTGGCCGCGACGAAGAGGTCTCGCGGCACGTCGGTCAGCAGCACCGGTGTGTAGCCCCCTGCACGTGCGGCCGCGGCGGTGAGCGCCAGGTTCGCCCAGATCTGCTCATCGACGTCCGGGCCACCCAGCACGGGCACAGAGACGATCTTCACCAGCTCGCGGCCCGGTGCGCCGACCACGGTGTCCGGTCGCGACTGCAGCGAGCCGGGCTCGAGTGCCGTCCGATCGGGCACGCTCGCTGCGAGGTCCAGTGCCTCGAAGAACGACACCAGGCGGTCCGGCGGAAGGGCGCGGGGGTCGAGCCCTGCCAGGAACGGCGGCGTGGTGGAACGAGCGGCTGCGGTGACGCCCTGGAAGCGCTCGCGCGCGTCCCGGCTTCGCTGCGCCGCGGCCAGGTCGGACGCGGCGTGGCGCTCCAGCTCCTGCGCGGCTTCGAGTTTCGCGTCGTAGTCGTCCTTCGCGGCCCACCAGGCGGCTTCGGCGGCGGTGACGGCGGCGCGCAGGACCGCCACGTCCGCGTCCGGATCTGCCGCGAGCGCGCCCTCGACGGCCCCGACCGCACTCGCCCAGTCCTTGCTCGCCTTCGTGAGGCCGGCAACGGACTCGGCGAGCGCCGCGGGCAGTTTGCCGGCCAAGGCCTCCGCCGCGGCTTCGCGCATCCGGATCACGTAGGCGTTGTCGACGCTCAGCGCTGCGACACCGATCTTCGAGTCCTTGCCCGGTTTCCTGGCCACGACCTTGAACTCGACGTCGGCGAGCAGGGCTCGGCTGGTCAGATCGGGGTGCGTCGTGCGGTGCGTGGCCTTGGGGTCGCGACCAGAGGTGCCCTCGGTGTGCGCCGAGGCGGTGATGATCATGCTCGGTGGGGTCGAGATGGCCTGCCGCTCCAGCACACCCAACGCCTGGACCGCGCCGAAGTTGGTCTTCTCTGCGCCCGCCGGGTGATCGGTGCTGCCGCCCCCGCGGGTCTGGAGGGTGGAGGTGTAGTAGCTGCCGCTGGTGACTTCGACCCCGTCGTTCGCGCTCTCACCGGCGAAACCGTCCATTTCGACGCGGCCGCTGGCGGAGGCGAGCTTCGGGTTGGGCTTCAGCCTGGCGTGCAGCTCGACCTCCCGGTCGAGGCCAGCGACGGGGAAGCTGAAGTGCCCCGTCCGCATCGCCGGCAGACCGGCCTTCACCGTGGCCGGCGTGATGGCGTTGTCGACCGCGACCGCGATGCTGGTGTCCACGACGACACCGGACTCGACGAGCGCGACCTTGGCGGCGTCGCGGAGAGTCTTGATCAGCCCGAAGTAGTGCTCGATCTCGTAGTCACCGGACTTGGGCAGTGGGAGTGACTGCTCCGGGTCCCGCCGCCAGGCCTCGAGGCTGGCCGCCTTGCCGTCGGTCGACGGGCCCACCGCGATCGCGTGCTCGTCGCCGAGCGCTTCGTCGCTGGAGGACGGGAGGAAGGTCTCCTCCGCCATCTTCCGGATCTTGACGTCCTGCGCCGGCAGGACGACCTCGGCGATCGTCCTACCCACGATGTCGGACCTGGTCGCCGCATTGAACCCGAGCTTTCGCTCGATCCTGACCGTGAGTTTGATCTTTCCCTGGTAGACGCCGACCGGGCCGCGGATCGCAGCGTACGAACCAGCGGTCTCGGACTTCGCCGCGGTCTCGGTGTAGGTCTGGCCGAGGTGGACGTATCCGGTCACGACGCCGGCGGCCAGGTAGCCGGAAGTGGGCGCCGAGTTGCCGGAGCTGGTGCCCGGCTGAGTGAGAACGCCCTGGTCGCGCACCGTGGCCGTGACGTCAATGAGGTTTCGCCCGAACTGCTCGGCTTCGCTCTTGCCGAACGCGACGACGTTCCGGGCAGCGAGCTTGTGGCCGATCTCGACGTGCCCCTCGGAAGGCGGTGCCTCCCAATCGCCCTCGATGGTGAGCACGTAGGTGGCGCCGCGGAAGCGGAACTCCGCCCGCAGCGGCGAAACGACCCCGCCGTTCATCATCGCGGCGAACATCCTGTGCACATTGGACAGTTGTTCGCTCACGGCCCTCGTGTTGTCGTGCGAGCTGGTGAGCGGCGAACGCGGGAGCAGCACCTCCGCCGCTTCGGCACCCAGCTCTTCGGTGATCTTCTGGCGCAACTGCGGCAGCACCTCGGCGCTGACATCGATGTGTCCGACGACCTCACCGATGCCGAGCGAGGTGACACCCGGCTTCTGCAGAGACATCGGTGCCGGAAGCCTGCGATCGGGCTGAGCGGTCTCCCCGGTCGGTCCGGCCTGGGCCGTGACCTCGTCGGCCCCGGACTGCCCGCCCTCGCGCAGGCGGTCCTGCTCGACCAGGTGGTCGAACTGCTCTTGTGACACCCACATCAGCACGCAGTCGTCCAGCTGGAACGTCTCGCCCGCAGAGGTGACCGGCTTGCGCTTGACGAGCTCGAACACGTCCAGGTTGCCGCGCTGCTGTGACTCGGCCACAACTGAGGCCTGGACACCGACCGAGATCAGGAACTTCTTCGACGGGATCGACGTGAAGTGGGTCTTCGACGTGCCTTCGAGGCGCTGGGCGCGCTTGCTGCCCCCCCACGCGTTCCACGGCGAGAACCTGAAGAGGAACGCGCCCTCCGGCGTACCCCGGAGATTGCCGGTGTGCTCTTCCGGCTGGCCGCTGAGACCGACGAAGTTGGTCACGTCCGGGTCGATCGACGTGTTCACGCCGCGGCTCGACTCGACCAGAGTGCCGCTGACCGTGGTGATCTTGGTCCGCTGGTACTCCACCGGCCCGAGCATCCTCGGCTTGACCGGCGTGAGCTCGACCCCGATCCGGGCACGGTTGTCGGCCCGACGGCGGTTGTGGTGCAGGCCTTCGACGACATGCCTGCCGAACATCCGCGGGTCCCTGCGGAGCGCCTCCGGTGAGAGCCTCTCCGCGATCAGCTCCGCGTTCGAACCGACGCGGTCGCCGTAGGCCGGATCACCTGTGGCGAGGCCGAGCATCCGGTGAGCCGAATCGACCAGGTGCTCGGTACCGACGACGCTCAGCACGTCGGCACCCTCAAGCACGCGGTCGTGATGCCCGGACAGGTCGTCGATCATCACGCCGTCGTCCAGCGGACGCGTGGAGATCGGCCTGACCGTCACGTCTTCGGGCTTCACCTCAGTGGTCAGATGGTCGGGGACCAGCAGCTCGACGGGCACGACCTGGGAGTTGTCCCGCCCAAGGCCCGCATGCGGGCCCTCGACCGTCACCCGCCTCACGTCGAGGCGATGCCTGCCGGGCCGGCCGACGGTGATCCGGCGCAGCAGCTTGTTCGAACGGGTGTAGGTCTCCACCACGGGAGCGTGGATGTGGAGGTCGAACTTGAAGTGACGCAGTGCGGTCTCGCCCCTGCCGCCCTTCGGCTCGAGCATGCCCGCGTGCTTGTGCTCGGTGACCTGCCCGGTGTCGTTACCGACCGTGACTCCCGACGACCAGGTACGCCCCAACCTGAGGGTCGCCAGCAAGACGTTCGCACCCTTGTCGATCACAGCGGCGAAACGGCCGTGCGGCCCGATGCCCGCGCTGGTCGTCCTGTTCGCCGTGTAGGTCCGGGTCTCGTACTCCTTCGTCCGGGTTTCCGTCATCGAGTCGAGCAGACCGGCCTGCACGTCACCGTCGACCAGATTCGTCATGGACGCCCTGAGCCGGACCGTGACCACGGTGTCGGTGAACGGCCCCTGCTTGACCAAGGGGATGACGAGTTCCTTCTTGGCCGTCGACTCGCCGTCATCGCTGTCACCGGGATGGTTGAGCATCATGTCGACCAGCTGCATCAGCTGCTTGTCCGACAGCCGCGACTTGAGCGTCCGATCGCGACTCAGGATGTCGTTGATCACCGGTTTGAGCCCCGCCGCCAGGTCGGGGTCGTCGAAGTGCTCGATGAACTTCCGCGAGCTGAAGTGGTACAGGTGGTGGTCCGGAACATCGCGCAGGGCCGTGGCGAGCGCCGCGTAGATGCGGTCCCTGCCCCGGAACGAGTGGATCTTGGCGCCCGCGAGCGACAATCCGGACTCGAGGTGCGCCGGTGCGTACCGCTCCCTCGCTTCCGGCTCCCGGTACACGGGCTTCGTCTCGTCCGTGTCCGGCGCGGGGTCGATGATCCCCGCGGCCAGTGCCCGCTCCCTCGACACCCACTGAATGCCGATGAGATCGCCTTCCAGGAACACGGGCGGGTTGCCCAGCACCCGTACCTGCAACTGGTAAACCGACCCGTATCGGACGAACTTGCCGGTGAAGTTGTGCTCGAAGCGGATACCGGTCTCGCGCTTGTGACGGCTGCTGAACGTCCGCAGGTGGCTCAGGTCGACCCTGCCGCCCAACGTCGCCATCAGGGGGCCAAGGGGGACGAAGACACCGCCGAACACGCCGAGCCCACCGGCGCGTTTGGCCATCTTGCCGTCGGTCCGCGCGCTCTTCGTGTTGTCCCAGTCGAGCAGGTAGAGACCCGTGACCATCTCGTCGAGGACCTCGACCTGACGCGGCACCGCGCGCATCTCGACCATCGATCCGTCACGGAGCATGTCGATCGATCCACCGGCCGTACCGGTGATCAGCGGCTCTGATCGCCGCCAGCTCGAGTCCGGGTGGTCGATCGGGTCGGCCGTGATCATGCCCATCAACTCGGCCTTGATGTTGCTGCGGTGCAGGAACTCGGCGAGAACTTCGCGGCCCGGACTGCCGACCGCAGTCAGGTGTGCGGGCAGCATTCGAGCGACCTGCTCGAAGAACGACGAGCGTTCCGGAGTGATGGTCAGCAGTTCCTCGAGGGCGAAGTCCTTCGGCGGCGGCTGGGTGAGCGGCTTGGGCCCCGCTCCGATGTTGGAGCGTGCGGCCTTCGGATGCCCGAACACGAAAGCACCGCGCAGGCCCGGCTGCTCACCATGCCCAACCGAGCCCACGACTTCGCCGTCGGCGCCGATCAGCTCGAACTCGTACGAGACGGACGTCTCGGAGACCCGCGTGTCGAAGTCCAGCACCAACATGGACCGCTTGTGCTCCGCGGAGATGTCCCGCGATGTCTGCTGGTTGACGTTCGTGGTGCCCGACGGCGTGACGACCGCGACGAACGGCGGAGCAGCCGTGATCAGCACGGGCAGCGTGCCCGACGGGGTGGACGAGTAGGCGGAATGGCTCGTCTGGAACCGCCGGTACCGAGTCTCCGGCGGCATCGTCCAGCGCGGCCGGCCGGGGACAGTTCGCGCCTGGTCCCACTCCAGCTTCGCCTTCACCCGCAGCTCGTGGGGCTCGCCGTCGATCTTCACGCTGAACTGGCGGCCGTCACCGAGCATGCTCGCGACGTCGTTCCTCATCGCTCGCTGGACGTGGTGCAGCCCCTCGATCTTGTGCTTGTGCTTTCCGACCGGCCTGCGCTCACGGCCGCTCGACTTGCGCAGCACCCTGCGAGCCCGCGGCAGCATGCTGCGGAACGCCTTCTCGATGCTGATGTCACGAACCTGGGTGTGCACCATGGCCTCACCGAGGCCCTGGCCGCGGCGCAGGTAGTCCGGCATGCCGCTGAGCACCTCGGCAGCGGAACCCGAGGGCTCCGGCGTGGACTGGTTCTCGTCGTTCTCGTCGTTCTCGTCCTGCTCGGGGATGACCGGCAGTCCGGAGGGTGTGCGGACGACGTCGTGGTCCTGCTCCACCGGCTCGCCGAGGCCCAGTTCGACGAGGCCTGCCTCGTCCACGTCCAGCACGACCGGCTCGTCCGGTCCGCTCGCCAACACCGTGGACCAGATCCTGTGGTCGGACTTGGCGCGGTAGGTGGGCGCCACCTCCCACATCGGCGTGGCCCGCACGCGGTGACGGGTACTGCCGTCCTCGGTCACGTAGGAGTCCAGCAACTGCCGGTCCTGCAAATCAACCTTGATCGCGATCGAGGACAGCGGCCCCTTGCCCTTCAGCACATAGCCGCGCTCGGACATCGCGGCTCGGAGGTTCGCCCACAACCGCGCCGGGGACGTCGCGTCCATGATCTCGGCGACACGTCCGGCGCCGGGATCGGGCCGCGACCGCCCGATCCTGGGTGCCTCTGACGGGTAGAAGATCCGGCTCAGCGTCTGGTGCAGCGCCACGGCGGGCGTTGGCTCGGCCTCGATGTCAGCCACGGGGTCCAGCCCGACCAGGCCGCCGCGCTTTCGCTCCGCGCGCAGCGGCTCCGCATTGGTCCGGATCGGCTTCAGGTCGTGCGGGACATCGGAATCCGGCAGGGCGTCGGCCACCGCGATCGCGGAGCTGACCGCACCCTCGACGACGAACGCGCGGTCGAACTCGCCTTCTGGCGCGGACAACGTGATCCGCAGGTCGTGTGTGAAGCGCGCCTGGTCCTCGGTCGGTGGCACGACCTCCTGGCCGGTGTCGAGCGCGTTCGGCGTGGCGTCAGGACTGCCGGGGTGGAAGACGCGGGTGAACCACCTCTGCCGCGCGGAGGGCTTGACGGGTGGCGTGCCGGGCCGTGTGCCCTGGAACTCGCCAGGGCCGAGCGTCGCCCGAACGACGATGTCCTGCTCCACGACACCCGCAGGAGTCTTGACCTGGACGCGGATCGGGAATCCACCGTTGAGCATGGCGTCGAGCAGGCTGCCTGGAGATCGCTCGGCATCGGGGCCGAGCAGGTCCGCGACGGCTCGCTCGTTGAAGTCCGTGATGCCGTCCGGATCGGGCAGCGACTTGAAGGTCAGCTTGCGGTACAGCCAGGCCAGGGTGGACTCGCGTGCCTGGAGCGTCCGCGTGCGCTTGTTCACCGCGTTGCTGATGGCGGTCGTGATGCGGCGAACGGTGACGGCCTCGTCGCGCAGGTCGACCGATCCGCGACCTTGGCCGAGGCCGTGCGGCGCGCGATAGGTGACCCGGCCGCCGCTCGTCATCGCGGCGTCGCCCTCATCGGGAATCTCGGGTAGCGCATCGACGTCCGCGGGTGCGGGGTCGGCGGTGGTGCGGGTGCCGTCGACGGTGATCAGGACGTCATCCGTCTGGTTCACCTGCTCGGATGTCGTGACGAGCTGCAGGCCGATCTCGTCGCGGCCGATCCGCTCCATCGGGTCGAGGTGGGGCTGGGCCGCGGAGAGCTGCTGGTCCACCAATGCGGTGAACTGGTCGGCAATTCGCCTGCGCAGGCTCTCACCGAGCTCGGCGCCACCGCCGGCCACGACGACGACCGGCACCGGCAGGTCCGCCCTGCGCCTGGCGAGGACTCCTGCGACGAGGTCCGCCGCCTGGTGGTGCATTCGGTCGAGATCCTCGTCCGTCGGCGGGGTCGAGCCGTCGGCGAATACGTACACCTCGGTCTTCACGGAGCCCGGGAACTGCGGTTCGGTCTCAGGGGCGGGCAGGAGCGCAGCCGGGTAGCGGTGGCGGTCTGCGGCAGAGCGGTCGGTCTCGGTGAACTTGATGAGGTCGAGCACGTCGACCACCGCATCACCCGCCGAGATGCCCTTCGTCGACGTGGTCGGCATGGCCACCGTCGTCACCAGGCTGGACAGCTCGGAATCGGCGGCGAGCGCCGCGGTGGCGGCCCGGAGCACGATGCCTGGACGCTCATGCGCGCCGGCCATGCGCAGGCCGGTCCTCAGGTCGAGCACGCCGTCGACGACGACAGCCGTGGCCAGAGCATCCCTGATCCGCACTGCAAGGGCGAGCGTGCCGGGTCCGTCGTCGAGCGAGACAGGTCCACGCGGCTTTGCCACCGAATCGCTGTCCGCGTGCTGCACCTTGATCGCGAGCTCAGCCGCCAGGTGCTCGTCCGTCACCTGCCCGGTCGCAGGGTCTTCGACCGTGCCTTCGACGTTCTGCTCAACGCCGGGTCGGACGTTCGGTTCCGCGAGTGACCTGACGTCGGTCTCGTCGTTGGACGACAGGTCTTCGTCCGACGCCAGGTCGTTCCGAAGCTCAGCACGCTGGTGTTCGTCGACCCATTCGACGAACCCTCTCGCGTTCTCCGTGGACCCGCCGTCCGCCTCGATCTGAAGAGCGACCAGGCGCGCGATGCCGAGGTAGCGGTTCAGCACCGCCCTCTTAGCCGGGGTGAGGTTCTGCACCTGCTCGTCGGTCATCTCGGGGATCGCCCCGAAGACGCTTTGCACGATCTCGTAGGCCGCCTGACCGATCTCCTCGTCCGGCTCCTGGAGTTCCTCGTACGCCGCCTCCCACGCGGCGACGCGCTCTTCCTCGTCCCTGAAGTTCCGGCTGTCCAACCGGTTCAGGTACTCCTGAACCTGGATTTGCCGGTACGCCCACTTAGCGAGTGCCTCGGCGTTGTCGGTGCGTTTGCCACCGTCGGCGTAGATCTGCTCGGCGACCAGATCCGTGACTCCGGGATGCGCCTCGCCGAAGACTTCGTTGACGATCCTGCGAGCCTCCCCGCGCATGTATTTGCTCGCCACCAGCCTGTGGGCGACGGCGTCGAACTCCGCATCCCAGTCGCCGGTGTAGCTCTCGCCGCTCGCCGGGTGCAGGTGGGCCAGGCGCCAGCGGAAGTCGAAAACAACCTCGTCGTCCTCGCCCGACTCGGGTTCGGCTTGCTGGCCTTCGGCGACCGACGAGCCCTCTTGCTCCGAATCCGTGACGGTGTCGAGGTCGCTGGACCCGAACTCCGGGCTGGCTGGATCAACCGTTGCGAACTGCTCAGCCGCCCACATCGCCAACTCCTGCGGAGCCGACGTGACGGTGTCGTTGTCGAAAACGATCTGCTCGGCGACGAGGTACAGGACACCCTTGTGCAGGAAGACGTCATTCTCGGTGCGCGTCATCTGAATGCCGAAGGCCGCCTCCACGAAATGCTGCGCAGCCTCCAACGCGTGCTTGGGGTTGACCGCGTTGGCCCTCGCGAACTGCTCGAACTCCGCGGTGACACGATCGATCTCGGCATCCCAGGCGTCGTACAGGGCGTCGTCAAACTCACCATCGCCACGGTCCAGGTGCGCCAGCCGCTCCCGGAAGTCAGCCGGGACGTCGGGCTCCTGCTCCACCGAAGCGTCATCCGCAAGTGCGCCGTCGTCAGTCCACGACTGAATCTCGTCGCCCTCGTCGCTTTTGGCCAGATCACCATCCAAGTCGGACTCGGTGAGGTCGTTCTGCGAGTCGGTCTCGGTCAGGACGCTCTGCTCGTCGTGCTCCGCCAGATCACCCTGGGCGTCAGCCTCGGCCAGCTCCACGATCCGCTTACCCAGCCAATGCGCGAGCACGGCGGCCCGACCATCCCGGCCCCTGTCCTCCTGGATCTGTTCCTCGACCAGCCGCACAACCCACCCACGACGCCGGTCGAAGTCGCCCTCCAGCCGCTCGGCCTCATCCCCCTCAAACTCCACACCACCCAACGCCTCGGCCACGAGCTCACGCGCCCGCCCCACGAACGGCTGACGCCCCTCAAGCCCCTCATCCGCACCAAGAGCCTCATCCCACGCCGCCGCCCAACCGGCGTCACGAACCCCCACACCATCGAGATGCACAAACCGATCCCGAACCGGATCCCCGACAACAACCCGCCACTGCTCCGCAGCCCACGCAGCAATCTCCAGCGAATCAACCGTGACCACACCACCGTCAACGATGATCTGATCCATGACCAGAAGCACCGTGTCCGCCCGAAGACCAACCCGCCAAGGCCTGTCGGCATCCACCGGACCAAACACCCCGGCAACAACCTCATCCGCCAGTCCACGCGCTACATCATCATCCCCATACGCCTCCTCAACACTCGCGACAACCGCACTCCACCACTCCCGCCACTCATCATCACTCTCGAAATCCGCACGCAGAACATCGAACAACCGATCCGCGCCCCCACCATCCACATCAGACCCGATGACCGACGCAGCCTCATCACCCGCAAAGGACCCGATGATCGACGCAGCCTCACCATCCACACTGGCGTCATCAATGGCCACGAAGTCGTCGTCAAACTGCGGGTCGAGCTGCGCACGCTGGTGCGGGTTGGAAACATCCAGCGGCACTACGCTGCCCGAACTCTGGTCCGGCGCCATACGGGGCGCTCCAGCCTCCGACTCGCTGTCTGAGCTGGTGTCCTGGCGCGTCCACCCCCGCACCACCGAGTCGACGAAGGCGAACCGCTGTGGCGCCTGCTCCCGTAAGGTGCCCGGGTCGATGAAGTAGTACATGACCGCCTCGGCCAGGTCCTCGTCCGCGTTCGAGGAGCCGTAGAACGTGATCGGACGCTCGCCCTTGAAGTTCGGCCAGTTGTCCGCCGTCCACGCGCCGACCGCGGCTTTGAACGCCGGCAGTTCGTCGCTCAACGCCTCAGCGATGAGACGCGCGTTGTCCGTCGTCGCGTCGAAGCCCTGGTACTCCGGACGCCGCTGAAGGATGTCCTCAATCGCTGCCGCATGTTTGGGCGAGCTTTCGCGGAACGTCGCCAGATCGCGCGTCGCAGCCTCTATCGACGCCACGAAGTCTTCGTGCGCGCTCAGAGCATCGTTGTACGGCGGCTCGGCGTCGTCCACGAGCACCGGATAATTGGCGGCGTCCCACGAGCCGAGCTGCGTGCGGAAGTCGTCTACGAGGTCTTCCAGCAAGGCGTGGGTCAGCTCGTGGGTCGCCAGCGCCTCGACCGACCGCGCACCACCGCCGAACCCGCCCAGCATCGAGGTGGCAAAGAGGTTGATGCCCTTGGTACCGGGGAAGTACTTCCCTTGAACGTTAACGGCAATACCACCATCTCGGCCGATGCCGAAGGTGACCGCACTTACCCTGGTGATCTCCTGCGCCACGTTCACACGACCGGAATTCGCCCGGTTGCTGCCCAGCAGCGGGGCGAAGTGGTCGAGTGCGGCCTGCAGACCGCGCAGTTCGTCGATCTTCCACGCCCGCGGCTGGATTGCGGTGATGTCGCGAGCCGGCGCGGTCAAGTACCTGGTGTTCATCGCGTCGACGCCCTCGGCGGAGTCAAGCCTCACGCCATGATCGCGCTCGATCGCGTCCACGATCCGAACGGCTTCCTCGATCACGTCGTCCTGGTCCGCGCCCGACGGAATCTCCACCGACTCCGAGGTGTGCGGAGCCGGCAGCGCGATGCCCCACGCCGCGGTGCTCCGCGCGATCATCAACCTGCGCACGTTGTCGAAGGCGTTCCCCCGCTGCAGGGCGGCCACCGCCACCACACCCCGCCAGCGGTCGAACTCGGCCACCGCGTCGGCGCCGACCTCCTCAGCCCGTACGGCCAGCATGTCCCGGTCCACGCCCGACTCGCGGTGGGCATTGTTGAGCAGCGCCTCGGACTGCGCTTCCGGCATCGCGTCCAGCTGCGCGTGCGCGTCGGCGAACACGCCGTCCCAGGCGGCGTTCCAGTCGTCCTTGGTGCGGAAGTTCTCCGGGGCGAGGTCAGCAATGAGCGTGAAGACGTCCCGGCCACCGATCCCCGCGGGTGGCAGGTCGTCCGGCCCCTCGCTGTAGACGCTCGCGGTGTCGATGTCGGAGTTCTCGTCGTAGTGGCTGCCCGAGTCGTAGCCAGGATCATCGTCTGGGGTCGAGCCGACGATGGCCGGTGTCCAGCCCGCGACCAGGTCGTCGAGGAACGCCGCGCGCTCAGGAGCCAGCTCGCGCAGGGTGCCCGGGTCGAGGAAGTAGTACATCGCCGTCTCGGCAAGGTCTTCCGCCGGATTGGTCGCGCCGTACTTCGTGATCGGACGCTCGTTGCGGAAGTTCGGCCAGCCGTCCGCAGTCCACGCGCCGACCGCGAGGTTGAACTCCTCCAGGTGCTCGCCCAGCACCTCCGCCAGGTGCTCGGCGTCCTCGTCGCCGTCGAACAGGTCAGGGTCGTTCATCCACAGCCGCGCGATCGCTTCGGCGTGCTTCGGCGACCGCTCGGCGAAGGCGTCCATGTCGATTCGGCTGGCTTCGATCGAGGCAATGAAGTCGGCCTTCGCCGTCCGCGCTCCGTCGACCGGCGACTCTGCGCCGTCCACGAGGATCGGGCGGCCATTGGCGTCCCACGTGCCGAACGCGTTCGTGAAGTCGTCCTGGGCATAGTCGAGCACGCCATGCGCGATCTCGTGCGTGGCCAACGACTCGATGCCGCGCACACCGCCGCCGAAGTCGCTGACATCACCGTTGGCGTACAACGAGAAGTTGCCGACCCTGCCGAAGTACTCGCCCGCTGCGGTCGGGTCGATACCGTCCTCATCCAGGCTGAAGGTGACTGCGCTGACCGACCGGATCTCCTGCGTCTCGTGCCTGCGAGTCGAATCGGCGCGCCGGTCGCCCAGCAACGGCGCGAAGTGCCCCAGCGCGGCCTGCACTCCACGCAGCTCGTCCAGGTCCCACGGCCGTGCGCGAATGGCGTCGAGGTCGATGGCGGGTGCGTCCGGATGCGCGTCCGTCTGGACCCGCACACCTGGCGCGGAGTGCACGTCCACGTTGAAGCGCGTGCTGATGTCCTGGGCGATGTCGAGGGCCGCAGAGATCGCGTCGTCCTGGTCGACGTCGTGCGGGACCTGGAGCTGCTCCCCTCGGAACCCCGTGAGGGGTACGCCCCACGACGCCGTGCGCCGGTCGATGGTCACCCAGTGAAACAGGTCGTACGCCGCCTGCTCGCGAACCTCCGGGTCGAGGTCCGCGTCTTCCTTCAGCTGCATCGACACGAGTGCGATGAAGCCGTGCAGGCGTTCGCGGTTGATCGCGTGCTCGACGCTCTCTTCCGGGTCCACTTCGGACAGCTCGGCCATGTCGATGCCCGTCACGATGTGTGCGTCGACGCGCAACGCCGTGGCCTCGTCCGCGTGCAGCGCGTCGAGGTCTTGGCGAGCCTTCTCCAGACGCGCGTCCCATGCCGCGTCCCACGTCTCACGATCGGGGAAGTTGGCCGGCTGCAGGTCCGCGAAGACCTCGGCGTAGTTCCTGTCGATGTCCGGTGTGGACGGGACCGGCGACGGAATCCGGAAGTCTGGCTCGGATTCGCTGTCGAAGTCGTTGTCGTTGCTCGGCTCTGGCGACGGAATCCGGAAGTCTGCGTCTACATCCGACTCGTCATCGCTACGCGGCTCCGGCGACGGAATCCCGAAGTCCGGCTCGGAGTCTGGAGCAGCGTCGTCCTGCGTTGCCAGGCTGTCGAGGTACTCGTCGAGGTCGATCTCCTGGGCCGACTGCAGCACATCGACGATCTCGTCGAGGCCGTACCCACCGTTGAACAGGCTGTTCAGGCTCGGGTGGACGACCGGCCGGAATCCGCCCTCGAGCAGCAAGCGCTGCATCAGCACGAAGATGTTGAGGCGCCCGTTCCCGTCCATGAAGGGGTGGAGAACGTGCAGGTTGCGCACGAGTCGACCGATCGCGCGAAGGTGATCCGAATCGTTCCGGGCGTTGTCCACGGCCGTGCGGAAGTCGTCGAACATGGCGTTCACCACGGCGGGCACGTCGTCCGCCTCGTACATGGTGTGCACCTTCGGGATGCCGCCGGTCTCCTGGAACAGGGTCAGCGGCTCCGGCTCACCCGCGTCGATGGCTTCCTGTCCGCTCTCGGGAGTCGCGATCATCCGCCGGCCGAGGACCCGCTCGTCGAACATGTCCGCAGCCGGCGTGTCCGCGCCCATCCCGAAGGACACCGAACTGCCGTCCACCCCGGTCAGCTCGTAGTCGCCGGTCGTCCGGGAAGTGGCCAGCCCGTGCAGCTCGGCGTACTTGTTCCAATCGAGCGTCGCGACCTGCACGACATCGCCGTCGAGGGCGCTGTCGAACGTCGCGAGCATCGAATCCTGGAACCCTGGCGACTGCTGGTGGTCGTACAACGATCCCGGATCGGTGGGGAACTCCCGGAGCGCCCTCCTGTGGTCGTCGGGATTGATGACGAACAACCACTTCTGGTGGTCCGCGACGACATCAGAGAAGTACCGATGCCCTGGTCTGTGCCCTACCGACACCGAACCGGACGTCGGTTCCTCCGACTCCGCAGGTAGTGCCGGAGTCGAATCCGTTTCCGCGGGCGCAAGGCTGAAGTCGCCCAAGAGACCAAGGTCGAGATTGGCGAACTCCTCGTCCTCCGACTCCTCCACGGTGTCGGTTGCGGCAGGCGCGGCAGCAACGACTGGCGCGATGGAATCCCGGCGAGGCACGCGGACCTCGTCGACCAGGTCGGTGTGGGGCTGCTCGTCCGCAGTGAAGTCGTCCTGCAGTCCGGTGGTCGAGGACTGTTCGGTCGTCCTTTCCGGCGCTACGTCCCGCGTCGACGGTGTGGACCCGACCCCTTTCCAATAGATCAACGCCTGCAGGACCTGGTCGTTCTCCGGCAGGCGAACCGAGTCGTGGACTCGCGTGAAATAGCGGTGCAGATCAGACTGCTCATCGGCGATGTCGCGCAGCGCCTCCGCGACGATCCGCACGTTCTCCGGACGCGGTGTGTTCGCAACGCCCAGGTTGTGTAGCGCGGCCGCGACATCCGGCTTCTGGGACTCCACCAGAACGATGAGTCCGTTGAGCTCATCGGCCGTCAGGTACACATCCGACAGATGCGCCTTGGTGGTGAGGTATTCCAACCTCAACGCCGAGTTGTCCACCACCCGTGCGATGTCGCGTGCGCGCGGATTGCCGTCCAGCACCGCGGCCACCGCCGCCCCCTGGCCCGGCATCGCCTTGCCCAGCAGATCCGCGAGCTGTACCACCTCGCTCGTCGGGTCCCCGGGGTCGGTGTCCTCGTGCTGGACGTATGCGAGCAACTCGTTGAACGTCTCCAACGCGCCCTCGATACCCAGCGCCCGCTTGAGATCCACACCCTCGTCTGTGATGTCCGTCGCGTTCTGCGCGTCGGGATCACCCGTCGCGGCCGCAGTCCACGGAGTGCCACGGCGCAGAGTCTCCGTGACGACGTGCAAGCGGTCCCGCGAACTCTCGTCGCTGTCCGGCGGGTACGGCGTGTGATTGTCCAACACGGACAAGTTCGGTCGGCGCAACAAATGCGTCAGGTTGGTGGAGTTCGCCCCCTCCGTGATGGCGGGCAGACTGCCCAGCCGGTACATCTGCTGGAAGACGCTCTGCGGCAATGAGCCCGTCCTCACGACCAGGACGTCACCGTCGTTCAACTCCGCAATCCGCTGCTCCAGATCGGGCGACGTGATGTCCGCGCGCATCAGCCAGTCCGCCTCGAACGGCGGGACGTAGGACACCGACGAATCCGTGATCTCCAGCATGATCGCCGGCCTGCCGCCCAGTGAATGCACGGCCGCCGCCAGATGGGCCGAAACACCGGGCCGCAGGAATCCTTCCAGCGCCAACAAACCGTAGACCGGCATCAGCTCGACCTGCTGGTCGCCCAGCACCGCGTTGGCGACCACCTTCAGTCCCGGCGCCTTCGGGTTGCCCGGCATCTGCCGATCGATGAAGTCGCCCAGCAACACCGGATCGTCGAACTCCGGGATGCCGTAGATGAACCGGACCTCATCATTCATGTGCTCGTCGAGATCAACGATCCGAGCCCCGCCATCAGCAGCCGGATCACGCCGAAGGTGGACCCTCGAACTGGTCTCCCAGGCGTACGGTTTCAACACGATCGCGTCATCGGCTTCGAAGCGGTCCAGGAACTCCAACGCGGCGCGCCCGTTCGACTTGCCGATCGTGTCGTCACCGGCCGACAACACCAAAGTCCGACCGGTGCCCACCGTGTGATCGGAGGGACTCCGGACCACCACCGGCTGCAGGTCCTCAGTGATCAGCAGCTGCAGCTTCCGCGCGGACTCCTCGTCCGCCACGAACGTGATCTGATCCCGGAAGCCACCGTCACGCAACGACTTCACCAACGTCGTCGCTGCCGCCTGATGGCCGAACGACTTCGCGTTGCCGACCGCCACCACGACGTTGTCCACATCGGACAAGAACTCGGTGATCGACGGAACGGATGCCGCTTCGGGTGCTGAGATGAGGGCGGTGTCCTGGTCGACAGTGCCTGCGGACCCGGCCACCGCCTCGACGCCGACCTGTGCCCTCCGCTCGGACTCGACGGCCTCCGGAGCCGAGTCCCACGACACCGGCGCATCGGTTTCGATACCGGTGACCGGCCGACCCGGAACGCCCGCGTGTCCCTTGCCCTTGCTCGGTTCCTGTCGCGGATCCGGCCGCAGGCTTCCGTGCACAGCAACGTAGTTCGCGATCTCGCGCTCGTTGGGTGCCGCGGGCATCGTTCCGCCCAGCAAGGCGTCGTCATCGTCGCCCTCGATCGCGTCCGCAACGCGCGTACCCATGGTGAACACGGCTTCGTCGAAATCGACGATTGGACCGCCTACCTGTGCAGTGCGGCTGTCGATCAGGACGAGCGGGGTGTCATTGGTGTGGCCCAACGTTGTCGTGACGACCGCGCCGACCGGGAAGCTCGGATCGGCAGGGTCGTAGCCCGCGACGAAGCGGAGGTCCTCGCTGTCGTTCGTCCCTCGATGCTGCACGGCGTCCCACTTCGCCGTGTCGAGTTCCGTCGTGAACGAGATGAAGCTCGTGTCGCGTTCATCGAAGTCCGCCTCGGGGTTGCCGTCGAGCGGCGGAATGGCGCCGTTCTGGATCTCCTTCCAGCTCGGGTGCCAGACGGGTACACCGCGGTGCAGCGTCAGACCGCCGTCGAAGTACTGCCGCACCCGGTTCGCCGTCTCCTCGATCGAACCGGGTTCCAGCGCGTCGACGCCGATGTACAGGTTCAGGTTTTCCACACGGTAGAAGTCGCCCACCGGAGCCACGTTCAGGCGCAGCTCACCCAGCACCAACTGCTCCAGCGGCGGAGTGACGGACGCCGAGTTGTCCCCTTCGCGCCGCGACGCCAGGAACGACCCGATAGCCCCGCCCCTGATCCTGGTGATCTCGCCCGAGGCGAACTGCCCGGCCAGCAGCTGCGCAGCCCCCTTCGAGCCCTTCGGCAAGGTCACTTGCCGCGCGGACAGGTAGACGAGCACGCGGGACAGGTCGGCCGGTTGGATCTCCCCACCGGGCCATTGAAGGCGTTGAAGTTCCGAATTCAGCGCGCGGAGCAAAGTCTCGTGGGAGTCGGACCACTTCTCGGTCGCGCCCTGCTTCCAGTCGACGTCGTCCACATCGGACTGTCCAGCCTCGTCCGATCGCGAGTCGCGCGCGGTGTCCACATGGGAATCCAGCTCGGCTCTGGGGTCGAGCGTCGCCTCCTCCATCGGGGCAACCGGTGCGGGCGAGACGTCCGTCTGCGTGTTCGAGGTGGCTTCCGGCGACATCGACGGCGCGGCCGACTCGGTGGAGTCCGCCTTCGTGTTCTGGCCGGCAGCGGCGGTCGTCGTGTTGGCATTCGGTGCCGTGGTACCCGGCTGAGCGGTGGCCGGCGCCGGACTCTGCTGCGTGGCCGTGACCGGACCGGGCGTCGTGGTCGGGCCGGACGTGACCACGCTCTTCGGCAGCGCGGTCGCCGGGGTCTGGGACGGCTGCGCTGCCCCAGGGGTGGCCGACGGGGCGGGCGCCGTTGCGGAGGATGCGCTGACCAGGGTCGGCGACGTCGGCATCGCCCCGGTGCCGCTCCTCGGAGTGCTCGTACCGGAGGTTGGCGTCTGCGCGTTTTGAGACGACGCTGCGGGCTGAGTGGGGGCGGACGTACTGACCTGGCCCGTGTTCGTGCTGCCCGCACCCGGCTGCCCGCTGGACGTGGTGCCGTTCGACGGCGGACCCGACACAGGCGCCGGGCCCTGCGCGGCACTGCTCGGCGAGGCAGCGCCCGGCGTGGGTGTAGACGTGCTCGGCGCACTGCTCGACAGCGCACTGCTCGACGGCGTCTGGTTGGGGGCGGACGTACCGACCTGACCCGTGTTCGTGCTGCCCGCACCCGGCTGCCCGCTGGACGTGGTGCCGTTCGACGGCGGACCCGACACAGGCGCCGGGCCCTGCGCGGCACTGCTCGGCGAGGCAGCGCCCGGCGTGGGTGTAGACGTGCTCGGCGCACTGCTCGACAGCGCACTGCCCGACGGCGTCTGGTTGGGGGCGGACGTACCGACCTGACCCGTGTTCGTGCTGCCCGCACCCGGCTGCCCGCTCGACCCACTGCCGCTCGACCCACTGCCGTCTGCGCTGCCCAGCGCACCGGAGGCGTTCCCACGGGGGCCGGCCGCGTTGCTGCCGGCACCGGCACCAGATCCGCCAGGCGTGGTGACGATCCTGCCACCACCGGCGTTGTTCCCGCTGCCACCGCTACCCGTACCAGCCGCTTCCTCGTACGACGGCGGTTTGCCGTCATAGGCCGGAGGAGCATCGACCGGCTCGGGGATGTCGACATCGACCTTGTCGACTTTGATCTCACCCGGGCCGCCGAGCT